>JASFLR010000032.1:0-11243 GCA_050117995.1 Anaerolineae bacterium | reverse complement strand
AGGTCCCGCTGGCGGCGGTCGAGCATCTTCTTGTCCTCGCTGGCATCCAGCGCCCAGACGGCTCGCCCGCCCGACAACCGCACCAGCAGCCGAGCCTTTTCCTCTTCGACGCCACGATCGTGTAGCACCGATTCGAGTAGATGGCGGGCCACCGGCCTCAGGTCGAGGCGCTGGCAGCGGGACGCAATCGTCGGCGGCAGCGATTCGGGTTGGACGGCGGTCAGGATCAGCACCACGTGCTCCGGCGGCTCTTCCAGGATCTTGAGCAGGCTGTTGGCCGCCTCCAGCGAGGCCAGGTCAGCCCGGCGCAGGATATAGACCCGGTAGCGGCCTTCGTAGGGCGCAAGCATCGCTTCGCGCTGCAGTGCCCGGATCTGATCGATCTTGAGGCTTCCGCCTGCCCCCTCGCCCTCGATCACGCGGATGTCAGGGTGTGTGTCCTTGTCTATTTTTCGGCACGACCGGCAATGACCGCAAGGCTGCTCCGATCCCGTACAATTCAGGGCCTGTGCCAGCGCCCGTGCGAGCTTGACCTTGCCGACCTGGGGCGGGCCGGTGAACAGGTAGGCGTGCGCCACCCGGCCTGTTGCCAGGCTGCGCTGCAGAAACTCTACCGCCCACTCGTGCCCGATGATCTGCCAGGCCATCTCGATTCCGTCTATCCTCCGAAATCCCTCTCACGCGACTCGCACGGCGCTATGGATTGCCTCACCAAGCGAGGCTGGGGGTATTGTACTCTAAAAGCCGGTCAAAAGCAAAGGGCCTTTGCACTGGGGGAATCAAAAGAACCCCGCTGATCTCGCGGGGTTCTTGGATGGCATCGGGGAGCGCGATCCATTTTGCGGCGCTACACCAGCGACTCTCCGTCCAGGCCCGGTAGCTGCGGTACGTCCATCAGATCGAGGATGGTGGGCATCACGTTCAGCACCGAGAATCTCGCCTGGGGGATGGCGCGCCCACCCACGTAGAGCATGGCATCGTCAAAAGTGTGCATGCCCACCAGTTCATCACCCTTGAAGGTGAGCGTCTCTTTGTAGAGTGGTCCCTTGGGATCGTAGCCATCGTACGGTGCCAAGATCAGGTCAGCCGCCTGCTCCAGATATGGACCGTGATAGAGCTCCTCGCGCTTGAAGACCTCCTGGAAGATGGGCTCGCCGCTATCCGGATCGTGCAACTGTAGCGCGGCAGCGGCAATCTCGTCGCGCAGGGCCCCGTACTCGGCACCGGGGGCAACTGAGCCCTCCTTCTCTCTGCCCCTCAGGCGGATGACCACCCGGCCCGGATCGAGACTGTAGGCCACAGACACGGGATCGATCTCGTTCAGCCCCTGTTTGCGGTCAGGGGGCACGTTGCGCAGCTTGAGCCAGCCGTTGTCCATAAGCCAGCGGTTCACGTACACTTCTTTCTTGATGGAGCAGAAACCGTGGTCAGCCATCCACATGAGGGTGGTGTTGTCGTCCAGCTTTGCTGCGAGCTGGCCCAGCATGTCGTCTATCCGCCGGTAAATGCCATAGAATGCCGGCGCGTATTCCGGGTGTCCTTCCTCCATCTGCTGCCAGAGAAAGTGGTGCAGCCGGTCGGTTTCCATGACGTGCACGTGCAAATAGTCCCACGCTTCGTTCTGGACCAGGTGGAACAGGGTGCGGATGCGGGCATCGAGCGCGGCGTTGACCTCCTGTAGGGCAAGTTCCTTTGACTCGCGTGCCTTCCACGGATCGGCATCCACGATATAGCCCAGTGATTTAAGCGTCGGCAGGTACGAGGGTGGGTAGACGGCCTTGTCAAGGTTGGGGCTGAGGAACCCACTCACCAAGACGCCGTTGACCTGGCGGGGTGGATAGGTGACGGGCACATTGATCACGATGACCCGTTTGCCGGCCTCGCTCAGCACTTCCCACAGGGTTCTGGCTTTCATATTGGCCGAGGTGGGGATGAACTGTTTGTAGGTAGCCGGGTCGCGATCGATGAAGCCAAAGATGTTGTGTTTGCCCGGATTGACGCCGGTCATCATCGTGCTCCAAGCCACCGATGACACCCAGGGCCACATCGAATCCATGCGCAGCAGGCTGCCTTGCTCAGCCAACCGCGCAGCGTTGGGCGCCCTGCCCTCTGCAATCAGGCGCTGCATGAAGGTGAAGGGCGTGCCGTCCAGCCCGACGAAGACGACCCGTTTCTTCTTGCCACCGCGCAGTCTGCTGAACAATCCCATCGTACGCCTACCCCTTCCTGACTGTGTGACTACAGGTAACCCAGCGCCGCCAGCCGGGCCTCAACCTCGGCCTCTTCGTCGGCGGTGTAGGCTTCCGACTGGTCAGCCGGGGGCACGTAGCCCAACTGCTCCAGTTTCTGCAGGATTTTGGCCAGGCTCTCCTCGATCGTCTCTGCGCTAGAGTCGATGGTGACGTGCGGGTTCTCGGGGGGCTCGTACGGATCAGAGACGCCGGTAAAGTTCTCGATCTCCCCTGCCAGTGCCTTCTTGTAAAGCCCCTTCACATCGCGCTCGATGAGCGTCTCCAGCGGCGCGTAGCAGTAGACCTCGACAAAGTTGCCGACTTCTTCCTGTACTTTGGCTCGCACTGACCGGTACGGCGAGATAAACGAGCAGAGCACCGCCACGCCGTTGCGCGTCAGCAATTTCGCCACAAACGTCACCCGCTCGATATTCTTGTCGCGGTCCTCTTTGGTAAAGCCCAGGTCGCGGGTCAGGCTCTGGCGCACGATATCGCCATCCAGCCGCTCGACCTTCAGGCCGCGCTTTCGCAGCTCTTTCTCCAACGGGATAGCCAGCGCTGTCTTGCCCGCGCCAGACATCCCGGTAAACCAAACGGTCACACCCTTCTGTCCCACTATCTGTCCTCCTCGCATCGGCTCCAACGTGCAGCGCGCGCGACTATGTGCCGGTCCGGCACCCGAGGCGCACGCACCATGATTCTGTTCTAGGCTGCAAATGACCGGCCCCGCATGTCCGTAGGGACGGGGATGCCCATCAGCTCCAGGATGGTGGGGGCCACGTCTATCAAGTGCTGCCGGGGCCCGATCCCGCCACCCTGGCTCGCGACGTCATAGTAGATATACATGCCGTTCTGGGCATGGTTGGCATCGTCGGGGCCGGTGTCATTCTCAAAGGTGTGGATCCTATTGAGACCCAGGCTGCCAACCGACCGCCACCTCAGGTTGCCCAGGTAGACGATCAGGTCAGGGGCGATGTTGTTCACCTCTCGGTAGATATCTTCAGGCTTGTGTGCCACTGAATCGATGCAATTCCCCTCGGGATCGGCAATGGCAGCGATCCGCTGGGCCAGCTCGTCCCGGACCCGCTCATAGTCCTTCGGCTCGATGATGCCATCGGGCTCGCGCCCCTTCACATTCAGAAAGAGCCTGGCGTAATAGCCGCCCGAGCCCCAGGCCAGTGTCTTGTTCCAATCCACCTCGCATTTTTCCAGCGGGACGATGCCGTCTGGTTGGTACTCGAGCGTCAGATAGCCTTCCTGTTTTAGCCATTCGTTGAAACAGATGCCGCCCATCATTGGCTGCCCGCCGTGGTCGGACACGACCAGCACAGCGGTATCATCATCAAGCTGGGACAGCCGCTCGCCGATCTGCTGGTCGATATGGATATAGTAGTCCCGAATGGCATCTTCGTAGGGATTGCCCGCCTCGTACAGGGGATGGCGCTCGTCAAAGTATTTCCAGAAGCCGTGGTGGATGCGATCCACGCCCATGTCGACGTGCATGAAGAAATCCCACGGCTTGGTGGTCATCAGGTGCATGATCAATTTGTGGTGCTGGTCGGCCATCTTGTAGATCTGTTCCAGCAGGTGATCCTTGTCCTCGGTGCGGAACTGGTGCACATCCAGCATATACTCGTCGTCGAGAAGGTGGCTAATCTCGTCCTTTAACTCGGTGGGATAGGTGTACTGGCTGAAGGTGCTGGGGGTTAAAAAGCTGGAGATCAGGCATCCGTTGACCGGGCTGACGGGGTAGGTCTGGGGCACGCCAGCCACGACAACCTGCCTGCCTGCCCGGGAGAGCACGTCCCAGACCCGGTCGGCCTTGACCGCCCGCGACGTGGCGATGGTCATCCGTTCGTAACTGCGATCGGCCCGGTTGCGAAACCCGTAGAAGCCGAGCTGCCCCGGATCTTTGCTGCTCAACATGGATGCCCAGGCCGGCACGGTGATGGCGGGGATGGTGCTGGTCAGCTCGCCGTATGTCCCGCGATCCAGGAGCTGTCGCAGGTTCGGCAGCAGGTCCCGCCAGCGGTCAAAGACCAAGGTGGGCTCGGCGCAGTCAAGGCCGATCACGAATACTTTCTTCAACTGATTCCCCTCTCCAGTGGGTGCCGTGCGGAGAACTGCCAGGCGAAAATCATCGCCAAGTCACAACAGACCGGCGTCAGCCTTCTGCAGGCTTACCTTCATCCTGTGCCGCCTGCTTTCTGGACAGGATTCCCGCCATAAGGACTCTCGAGACCTCGGGCCGCGTGAATTCCTCGGGCAGCATCTCGCCCCGCTCCAGCATCTCGCGCACCTGGCTGCCGCTCAAGTATACCCAGTCCTCCTTGCTGTGCGGGCAGGTCTTGGCGCTGACCACCGCCCCGCACTTTTTGCAGAAGAAGGCATAGTCGAAAAAGAGCGGCGTGATGCCCAATTCGCCCGGCTCGAACTCGTCAAATATGTGGTGGGCGTCGTAGGTGCCATAGTAGTTGCCCACGCCTGCGTGATCGCGGCCCACGATAAAGTGGGTGCAACCATAGTTCTTGCGGGCGATAGCATGAAAGATGGCCTCGCGGGGGCCCGCGTAGCGCATGGCAGCAGGGAAAACGCCCAACAGGACCCGGTCCGCGGGGTAGTAGTCGCGCAGGATGGCGCGGTAGCTCTCGATGCGGACGTCAGCAGGGATATCGTCCGCTTTGGTCTCGCCCACCAGTGGATGGACAAAGAGCCCGTCCACAATCTCCAGGGCCGTCTTCTGTATATACTCGTGGGCGCGGTGGATCGGGTTGCGCGTCTGGAAAGCGACGATCCGTCGCCAGCCCCTGGCGGCGAACATGCGCCGCGCCTGTGCCGGTTCGTGGCGCAGTTCGGGGAACTCGACGTCCTCAGGCGCGTTGAGCATAAAGATCTCGCCGCCGAGCAGCCAGTCGCCCTGGCGGTAGAGCCGTGCGACGCCCGGATGGGCCTGCTCCGTGGTGCGGTAGACTTTGCGGGCCTCTCGCTCCCGGTCGACCAGGTACTTTTCCGCGATAGTCATGATGCCCCGCAGATGGTCACCATGCACCAGAGCTACCTCGTGGCCCTCCTCGAGTTCCGCCGCCGTATCGGCATCCACCGGGAGCGTGACGGGAATGGTCCAGGCCAGGCCGCTGCTCAGCCGCATGTTGTCGATGACACTGTCATAGTCATCTTTGGTCATAAAGCCGGTGAGGGGACTAAAGGCCCCCACGGCGATCATCTCCAGGTCTGAAGCAGCCATGTCGGTAAGCTGGACGTGGGGAAAGGTCTGCGCCCGCTCGAGGGCAGCCTCACGGAGGGAGCCCCGCAAAACGCGGTTCACAAGTTGCCCGCCGTGCGGTGCAATACTGCCGACAACTCTTGCCATTACTTCTCTCCTTGTGACATAATACTGGCTCTGTCGCAAGCCATAACAAAAGCATGAACCGCACGAAACAGCTCCTGGCCCATGCCGGGGCATTCTATCAGAACGGCAACCCGATGTCAATTCAGTGAAAAGCACTGACCCTCTGCACCGCGCGCACGGCTCATGATCCGATGGCGACAGACGCGGTCTCGCGAGAACCAGCTTGTCAATTCTCGGGACTACATGCTATACTGTCTGCGTCGACATCCCGGTTGTGTTGCTGTCTGGCAATGCCGTCGTCCGAAGAGCAATCAGAGGAGCAGGCCATGAAACAGAGTCCGTCCTTTTTGAAACTGGAAAAGTTTGCGAGAGACCATATCCAGGCGCACCGCTACCCGAACGACTATCACTTCTTCAGGATGTTCAAGTGCGAGATCTGTGGAGTGGTTCCCTTTGGGCTGATCATCGAGCATCATACCGGATCTCGCAAGGGTGACTTTAAGGGGCGCATACTCGGTCAATGCGCCATTTGCGGGCACACGAGCCGACTTTTCAGCTTCACAGGTTCGCACCGGAAGCCGATGCGGGAAGAGACCCCCAAATGCACCTGCGGGGGCACAGACTTTTACGTCGGTGAGTGCGAGCGGATGGAGGGGGACGAAGGCATCATGGGATTCTTTGACGAAGGAGTCGTCGTTGGGATGTGCGCGCAGTGCGAGCGAAACCGGGTGCTGGTCGAGACAGACTAGGCACGGGTGAGCAAGATGCCAATCGCCCTCCGCTGAAAAGCAGCGGAGGGCGGTTCATCTTGTGTAGACCCGTTGGCGCGTGTTTTCAGGTTGAGGCAGGATGATCAACCCGCAGCCGCGACTGCCTCAGCCTTGCCTTCCTCGACCGTTTCCCCGCGCAGGAAGCGGTCAATGTCGGCGGCGGCGCGCTTGCCGGCGCCCATGGCCGAAATGACGGTGGCAGCCCCGGTGACGATGTCACCGCCGGCCCACACACGGTCCTTGGTCGTCTTGCCGGTATCCTCGTCGGCGACCACGGTGCCCCAGCGGGTACGTTCCAGGCCGCCCGACTCGGTGAAGACGAGGGGGTTGGGCCGTGTGCCAAGGGCCATGACCACCATGTCCATATCCATGTCGAACTCGGAGCCTTCGATGGGCAGGGGACGGCGGCGCCCACTGGCATCCGGCTCGCCCAGCTTCATGCGGATGCAGCGCATGCCGCTCACCCATCCCTTCTCGTCGCCATAGATCTCGATCGGGTTAGTGAGAAAGTCAAAGACAATACCCTCTTCCTTGGCGTGGTGTACCTCCTCTGCACGGGCAGGTACCTCTTCGTGGGATCGGCGATAGACGATATGCACTTCGTCGGCCCCGAGCCGCAGCGCACAGCGCGCACTGTCCATAGCGACGTTGCCTGCCCCGATGACGGCGACGCGCTTGCCGACTTTGACCGGCGTGTCCCAATCGGGAAAGAGGTAGGCCTTCATCAGGTTCACGCGGGTCAGGAACTCGTTCGCCGAGTAGACGCCGTTATAGTTCTCGCCGGGAATGTGCATGAACATCGGCAGGCCGGCACCGGTACCCATAAAGATGGCGTCATAGCCCTGTTCGTTGAGCAGTTCGTCCAACGTATAGATCTTGCCGATGACCCTGTCCAGCCGGATCTCGACGCCGAGACTGCGCACATAGTCAACCTCGGCGTGTACGATGTGTTTGGGCAGGCGGAACTCGGGGATGCCGTAGATCAACACGCCGCCAGGCGCGTGGAGCGATTCAAAGATGGTGACCTGATGACCGTAACGCGCCAGGTCGCCGGCGCACGTGAGCCCAGCGGGCCCGCAGCCGATAACCGCCACTTTGTACCCGCTGGATGCTCGTGTGTCAGGTGGTGGTGAGGGGTGGGCCAGATCCCAGTCAGCCACGTAGCGTTCCAACCTTCCGATCGCTACCGGCTCGTGCTTTTTGCCCATTACGCACACGGCCTCGCACTGGGTCTCCTGAGGACAGACGCGACCGCAGATGGCTGGCAGGTTGTTGTCGGCCTTTAGCGAGCGCGCAGCTCCGGGCATATCGCCTGCCACCACCCGCTCGATGAATCGAGGAATATTGACCCCCACGGGGCAGCCCTCAACGCACTTGGGCCGCTTACACTGGAGGCAGCGCAGCGCCTCTAGCAGGGCTGTCTCGTCTTCAAAGCCCAGGGCCACCTCGTCGTAGTTGCGCCCCCGTGCTATGGGGTCCTGGACGGGCATCTCCTGGCGCGGCAGTTTCATCCGCTCGTGCTTGGGCATCGCTTTGATCGCTTCAGACATCATCGTCTCCTAATTGGACCCGCACTGGCAATCGTGCTGCCACTCTTCCACGGCACGCTTTTCCTGGTCGGGGTAGATGCGCTGCCGGGCCAACAATTGGTCCCAGTCCACCTCGTGTGCATCAAACTCGGGTCCGTCGACGCACACAAAGCGCGTTTGCCCGCCGACTTCGACGCGACACGCGCCACACATGCCGGTGCCGTCGACCATGATCGAGTTGAGGCTGACAATGGTGGGGACGCCAAAGGGCTGGGTGGTAAGCGCACAGAACTTCATCATGATCGCGGGACCGATCGCCCAGATATGTTTGATGGCGCGCTCCGATTCCAGGAGTTCCTTCATGGGGATGGTTACCAGCGCCTTGCGCCCGTACGAGCCATCGTCGGTGCAGACAATCAACTCGTCACTGACGGACCGCATCTTTTCCTCCCAGAAGAGCAGGTCCTTGTTACGAGCGCCGATGATGGAGATGACCGTATTGCCTGCCTCTTTCAGGTCGCGGGCAATGGGATAGATCGGCGCGATACCCACCCCGCCGCCTACGCACAGTACGGTGCCCCAGTGCTCGATCTCGCTGGGGATGCCGAGGGGGCCGGTGAGGCTGGCGAGATGATCGCCTGTCTGCATGGTACCCATCTCCATAGTGGTCTTGCCGACCTCTTGTACAACGAGGGTGATCGTTCCCCGCTCGCGGTCATAGTCGGCGATGGTGAGCGGGATGCGCTCGCCCTCTTCATGAAGACGGATTATCACAAACTGGCCGGCCTTGGCCTTGCTGGCCACGGCCGGAGCGTGGACATCGTACAGTTTCGTGACTGGGGCCAAGTCCTCCTTGGCCAAAATTTCGTACACGCTGATGCCTCCTTGCACACTTGGTGGGAGCGCTGCATCCATGGAGCGCTTTTGGCTAGAGCCAGAGCCTGAGCCTGAACTCCTGTATTGTCAGCCCTTCCTCTGCAGCCGCCCGGTGGTACTGCAAGGTGAGCGGCCTATCGACCGAGGGAGAAAGGCCCGGGAATGCTAACTAGAGGCGCTCACCCAGCTCGGCAATGCCGCGCAAAACGGCCATGATGGCAATGAATACCTTGACCATCTCGCCCGGGGGTACTGACTTCAGAGAGAGCTCGTCAATCTGCTCCCCTCTTTCGCGGGGCAGATCCAGCCCCCGTGTGAAAAGATAGCCACCTACCGCACCCAGGGCAGCACCCAGAATCGCGCCGGTGAGTACGCTCTTTTGCTTTGAATTCATCGACTTTGCCTCCTACTAAAGATGGCGCTGCGTATGCCACTGACCTGTGCTGATTTGGCCCTGGCATTGATGATCGGTTTGACAACTTGACGGCTGATTTCATCGGTCTTGGTCGCCATCAGATTGCTCTTGTCCTGGAGCAAGGTCAGATAGGTGCTGGCCAACTCTCGCAGCCTTCTCATACCCTTGATGGCGAAGAAAAAAAGCACGGCAAAGGGTAGGATGGCGATCGTCGACAGCAAGATCAGCCACAGCAAGGATATATCACGCCAGACAGCCAACCCCATGCTCATTCCTCCTGATTCTCACAGCTCGGCTAGAGTATACCACGTCTCGCGCCGGATGCCAAACGACTTGTTGTTCGAAGAGCCGAACCTTCAGTTCACAGCCACGGCGATCAACTTTTCGCTTTCTTCCTTGCAATAAGGCGCAAACCGGTACGAGCCAAAGAATTCGATTGACGAGAACTCGGCAGCCCGGAGCAACCGGCGCTGTTCATCCTGAAGAAGGATGTGTGGATATTCGATACTCCAAACCTCGAGTTCCTCAGCATCCCCTCCGCGATGGATGTCAACGATATTGTAGCGCGCCCCTGCATCCAGATAGTCGATCACGAAAAGCCTGGAAAAGCTTTGGGTGTTCGCCGCCAGGATGAAGCGCGGCTTTTCTGCCCACTGCCGGTCGGTTGTGCCCTGGCTTAGAACCAGGATGCCGCCCTGCCGCAGGACGGATCGCATGCTGCGCAGGGCAAGGAGAGCCTGCTCGTCATTCTCCATGTGCAGGATCGAGCTGGACAGGCAGGTCACGGCGTCAAAGCGCGTGTCAAAGTGGTCAGGCAGCGTGCGATAGTCGACCTGGTGTAGCGGAATCTCGATCCCCTCATCCGCCAGGTTCTTCCGTGCCTGCGCCAGCATGGACGGGGAGATGTCAGAACCCGTCACCTGGAAACCCAGCGCCTGGAACATGTGCAAATGCTTGCCGGTTCCGCAGGCGCAGTCCAGGATCTTGTGCACATCATGGACCGCAAAGAGCGCCTGGAAAAAGCTCACCTGCTCCGGATCGTGCCGGCCGAACTCCCCATGGAAGAGGTTATATCGTCTGGCGAACTCCGCGTAGGCATCAGACATGTGCCAGCTCCCTCATAGGCCATCAGGCCTGTCCCAGGCAACCGGTCCAGCAGAAGTGGAAATACTACCCAGAGATTGCTTGAACCACGCAGGCCTATTCGCCCGCTGGCAGGAACCTGGGCAGCGACTCTACCTTCTCCCCCCGCCAATGAGACCGTTCATCGTCTCCTGGGAAGCGGAGCAGGATGGTAGCAGTGTCAGGCAGCTGGATCTTGTCGCCCGGCTCGAGGTCAGCCTTGTTGTCCTTCTCGGTCAGCGGTCGAGAGGGCAGCGTAAAGATGTCAACCTCATCGCCCTCGCGGTGGTAGCGGCTCTCGATGTAGGCCAGACCCAGGATCCTGCCATCCACATCTACAGCGCCGCTGGTCACCCAACCGATGGCTCGCCCCCTGCGGTTGACCACCGGATCGCCGGTTTTGGGCATGCGCACGCCCCGCTCGTTCATGCGGAAGCGGGCCACTTCTAGCGTGCGCGTTTTCTCCCGCTCGATATGGGCTGTACGCCCGACAAAGTAGGGTTTGTGCAGCTTGACGTAGGAGCCGAATCCGGCGCCCACCGGCGATATGTCGAAGGGGCCGGCGAGCTCGTGCCCGTAAAGCGGCAGGCCAGCCTCGGTTCGCGTCGAGTCACGCGCTGCCAGCCCGCAGGGCTGCACGCCAAAGGGCTCTCCGGCGGCGAGTACCGTCTCCCAGAAGGCCACCGCCCGATCGGGATGGACAAAGATCTCATAGCCGATATCCTCTCCGGTGTAGCCGGTACGGGCAATGACCAGGTCAAAGCGCTCCTCCGGGCTGGTTCCCGGTCCGCCCAGCTCGCACTCGATCAGGCCGGTCTTGGGCATGCGTGCCAGCCGGTCTTTCAGCCGCCAATCTCCAGCCAGGCTCTGCAGGATCGCCAGCGAGGCCGGTCCTTGAAGCGCCAGATCGACGCGCATATCGGCGCCGCAGGCTGGGTTCTTCAGATCGCG
>JASFLR010000031.1:0-11274 GCA_050117995.1 Anaerolineae bacterium | reverse complement strand
CTATAGTGCACTGAGCCTCAGAGTTGACAAAATAGGAGTTGGCCTATATGCTATGGATGCTGGCGAATCTGACTATCAAACCTGATCGAGGCATCCAACACTCGGGGCATTGGTGCCGACGTTGGCAGACTTTGCATCGAACCGGGGATCTCTTCACCAGGTCCGGCAGGTGCTTGTAGAATGGCACACATGAAGATTGGCACATTATGTTATTCTCCCTTAGATCGGGACAGTGTACCGTGAGCCATTCAATTTCCTTACTTTCAAAGACTAAAGGGCACGGAGCTGTCAAGGCTGGGCAAATCGTACTTGTCTTTGTTGTAGCGTCTGCGCTAGGATTCCTGTTTCTATACTGGCTTGATTACTCCGTATCTCCCGATTATTGGCCGATAGGGGTTGATATCTATCCACGCTGGGTGGGTACCCGTGCCTTCTGGGATAACCTATCACCTTACTCACCGGCAGTTGATCTTGAGACCCAGGGATTGATCTATGGGAGACAAGCATATCCTGGAGAGGATTCCTTCGGTTTCTACTATCCTGCTTATGTGGCTGTAATACTGGCCCCGCTGTCCCTTCTTCCTGTGGAGTTTGCCGCAATTCTCTGGTCATCCTTCATGTGGGGGATCTTGGTTACGATTACTATTTCAAGCACCTTCTTGGCGCCCAACCGACTTTCTCCCATACGCTGGGGGCTGGTTCTTCTAGCTTTCTTTCTCTATCGTCCTGCCTTGTTGTCTGTGTTGAATGGCCAATACGCCATCTATGTTGCCGGTTGCTCTATCTTGGCCTGGTGGATGATCAGGCGCGAACGGTATTTTCTTGCGGGTTGTTTGCTCTCACTCTCAATGATAAAACCCTCGCTGGCATTGATCCCCATTGTACTCGTAGCTGTGTGGTCATTGCTGACCAAGAGAACAGGGATCGCGCTGGGAATGCTCTGCACACTCGGCATATTGCTCTTGTTGTCGTTCTGGAAGATTGGATGGTGGATACCAGACTTTGTCCAGGAGTTGGGGGAATACTCGCGCGATCTTGGTACTTGGACCAGTAGAGAGTTCTTGTCAGTACCGGGGATCATCTGGATTCTGTCATCCATACTTCTTATTGGCCTAGGTTGTTACGAATATCGGGCCAGAACCAAGTTCCCGTACGCGCTTTTTTTCGGCGGGCTTCTCCTGAATCTGGCTGTCACCCCCCACACCCTTGAGTATGACCTTGCCATCCTGATCCTGCCGCTGCTGTTTCTGGTGCCCATTCTGGGTAGATCTGCATTGAGCTACATCTATCTGCTAGTCCTAATTTGGGCGCCTTGGATCAGCTGGCTCGCCTTCACCCTAGCTGGTGCTCCCATCAAGGTCTGGTGGAAGGCAATTTGGCAATTCTACCCGTTTCTTATGGCATGCACCCTCAGTATCACTACCGTTCAGGAGCTTCGCTCAACCCGGAGATCTTGATGTTCGCACATCTCTAGGTCCGTTCTGCCTGCCACCCCAAGAACCACGCCCCCGCTGGAGATTGATTCGGAATCACCTTGAATCACACTGAAGCATGGAAAGCCTATCACGCCGTGTCACCTGTGGGGCTGCACTTGTACGCGTGGGGTTGGCAGGATCCGTGTTGCTAGAGTATAGGCTATCGATAGACCAGCTGGAAGGTGAGATAGAAGCAGGTGTGGATCGTAAAGTTCGGGGCCTCGATGGTGCCCAGCCCCAACCCGCAGATGCGATCGCTCGGATAGCCGAGAACCCGGACGGCATAGGAGCCGAGCGCGCTGTACATCGGAAAGTTCACGCTATACTCTGGCGGCGGCATGTCCTTCGCCACGAGTATGGCGCTACCGTCCCTCCACTCCACTATCACTCGCTGCCCCAGGGCACGATTGCCGCCTGCATCCAACACCTCGATGTAGATGCTGTGCTTGCCCCCTGACTCGGCCTCATCCGTCCAGTAGGCATCGACCAACCGCCAGTAAGGCTGGCCCGGGGATACAGGGGCCGGCTCGATGCGCACGCCAAGCAGGGGCAGGCGCCCATCCAGGGTCCGAATCACCGGGGCGGGGCATGGGGTCGCCGTCGGGGCAGAGGTCTCTGTGGGCAAGACCCGCCTGACCCTCGGCCTGGAAGTCGGTATGGCAGTCGCAGTGGGCATAGGCGTCGCGGAGCGCGTCGAGGTTGCGGTAGGGAGGGGCGTCGGCGTGTTTATGGGGGTGAAGGTGGGCACGAGCGTGGGCGTATGTGTGGGAGGCGTGGTGTTGGTCGGCGTGCTCGTAAAGGTAGGACGCAGGGTGCCGCGAGGCCAGGGCGTCGGGCTGGGCATGATGGCTGCCACCGGCTCTTCCTCCGCGCTAGCCGTGCCACCCAAAACCGCGTAGAGCAGGAATCCCACCAGGACGGCAGCAATGGCAGCGAGGCTGAGCAAGGAGACCTGCCAGAACTCCCGCCTGCTCGCGAGGTTCCGCCAGCGTGCCCCGCGCTCCACCGTCGCCCGAGACACGGGCGCAGGCGGCAGCGCCCCGGTGGGAAGCGTCCGGGCTACAATCGTGGGAGCAGGCGGGGCCGCCTCCAGGGCAGCCAGGCCCTTTTGCGCCGTCTGGTTGCGCGGATTGAGGGCCAGAACCTGACGCAGGCAAAACGCCCGGGCCTGGGGAGTATCTAGGACTGCAGAGAGCCACAGCCAGGCCGCCTCCGAACGAGGATCGTCTTGAATCACCTGGGTAAGTATCCGCCGGGCGGTGCTCCTGTCGCCGGTTCTGGCGGCGATAATGCCCTGGGCCAGGAACGAATCATCCGCGGTCATGGCTGTCCTCTCTTCTGCGCTCCGGTCGCAATCGCCAACACGATCAGGGGGAGCAGTGCACAGACGGCTACTAGCACCACCATCGCTGTCCGGGCGACCCACGCCAGGTCCGGCAGGATCCCCCACGATTCGGGCCGGATCACGCGTAGAGCGTAGAGGATATAGCCCAACATCCCGCCGCTGATCGCCAGCGAGACCCAACGGACCAGTATGACCGGCTCTTTCCGCCTCTCCCCTAGAACCAGATAGCCCAGAGCAGCTACCAGAAGTGTGGCACCTGCCGCCAGCAACAGATCGACTCCAGAGGCTGGCTGGCCCTCATTTCCTGCTGCCGGTGCAGCTTCCGTAGGCGCAGGTATAGGAGTGGCCTGGGGTGTGGAAGTCGGCTCGTCCACAGGGGTAGCAGTGCGGGTTGGGGTGGGCGACGGGCTGGCTGTGGCAATAGGCAATGACTGGATGGCAAGGGTTACGATCTCTGACTGTCGAGCCTCTCCACTCTCGGCACGACAGCGGACCTGGCCCGCCTCGGTCAGGCGCAGGGTGGCCTCTGCGATGCCACCTTTGGTCGTGGCAGACACGGGTGGAGCGTAGGCAGCACCGGCGTACTCGGCGAAAAAGGTGACCTCCGTCCCGTCGCGCACGGGATGGTTGTTGCGATCCACGAGCGGGCCAGCCTGGACGCGCACGCTCACCGGCGGATACAGGTTCGCGCTGGCATCCGGCTCCAGCAGGGACAGGGGTATCGTCTGCGAGGGATCGGGCTCCAGTTGGTGCTGCAGGTCATAGTTGATGCCCGCCACATCCACGGGCGGATCGCCCCGGGGAACCAACTCCCCAAACCACACGCGAACCGCCGCCTCGACAAAGGGGCCAACTTTACTATAGGCTGCCAGGTACAGGCTCAGGTTGCTGATCTCAGTGGTATCCAGGTAGTAGGGCGCGTTGAAGGTCATGACCACAAACCTGGCATCATACGACGCGCTCAGGCTGCTATTCAAAAAGAGCTTGACCGCATCCGAATTGGGACCTGTCGCCGTGTTCAGATCTTGAAGGGCAAACAGGATCCAATCAGCATCGTCCAGCAGTCCCCCCACGTCGTACTCGACTGGCTCACCCAGCAAGAAACCACGCAACTGGCCGAAGGGCAGGCTGTCAACGTCCGCCGGATCTACCTGACCGGTGCCCGCGGGACCGTAAGAGCGAAGTATGGCGTTTTGTAATGCCGTCTGGCTGAGAGGCGAGAATGGCTGGCATGCCTCCAGCAGGCACTCTCGCACGGGCCGGGCATCGGTAAAGATCAGGATCTTCTCCCCACGCTGTGGCGGCTGGAGCACAGCATTAGGGTCGGGATAGAGCAGGGTGACCGCCTGGTCCGCAACACGCTGGGTGACCTCAGTGCCCAGCCCACAGACCTGCGGCGCGGCAGCAGCAGGCACATCGACGGCGTCAAGGGCGAACTCGGGGTAAAGCCGCTGCTTGAGGCGCAGGATCTGGGCCACCGACTCGTCGACGCGAGCGGCAAAGGCCGGGTTGGCGCGATACTCGCTGTGGAAAAAGGCAATGGTATCGCGCACGTTGCCGAGCTGGTCGGCCCAAGCATCGCTCAGGCCAAAGTCAGTTAGCATCAGCAGGTCGTTTCCAGCGAGAAACGCCTCCTTGGCGATGCGCCGGTGGGGAAAGGTGGTCTGCGCCGGGTCGAATGCCTTGCGCACGGCAGGAACGCCCAGGCTGTCGGAGACCATCAACCCCTCGGTTCGCCAGTTGGCAAACTCGTCCAGGCTGAGGATGGCATCCATGCTCTCAGCGTCCAGGCTCACCGGCGCCGTGAACTGCCTGACCTCCCCCTGATAGTTCCTATAGCGGATGTGGGATGACATGAGAGCATCGGTCACGGCATCGTCGCCGATCTCACCGCCGGTGGCGGCCATAAAGGGCGCCAGTTCCACCTGCACCAACTCGGCGAGCGATTTGTCCACTGTGGCGACATCTTCGCCAGGCAGCCGGTCCGAGCCGCCATGACCGGGAAAGTGCTTGGCAACCGTCGCCACCCTGCCGCCGCTGCCCTGGTGCACCCCCTCGATATAGGCCCGGCCCATCTGCCCCACCCAGGCCGGATCACCGCCAAAGGTCCTGCTGCCCATATCGCCCTGCATCCCGGGCTGGGGATCTTCCAATACATCCAGGCTGGGACCCAGCAGGAGATTGACGCCCATCGCCGCCAGCTCAAGCCCGGTGATCTGGCCCATGTCGCGGGCGCTGGTAACGTCCCAGGTAGCGCCGGCAGCCAGTGCATTGGGCAGGGGCGTCGTGCCGCCGGTGATCTGCGTGTAGGGGTAGCCATCACCCTCGTGCTGGACGGCGACGAAAAGCGGCACCTCGACGCCGCTGGCTCTAGCCGGCGCGCTGGCCATGGCCAGGGCCTGGAGGCGGTTGCTCAGTTCAGCTACCTGGCGGGGAGCATCAGCGGAATTGTATAGGTTAGCGTTGGCAGCCAACAGGACAACACCACCCACATGGTCTTGCTGGATCAGCGTCGCGATATCGGTGCCGGGGCTAGCATCGTTGCCCTGAAAGGCGACCAGAAAAAGCTGGCCCACCCGCTCTTCGACGGTCATGGCTGAGAGGAGCGCTTCAACCCGGGTATCCAGATCGGTCGTGGAGTCCTGGGCGTGCAAAAGCCGCAGCGGAAAGAGCGCCACGAGTGCGAGAAGCACAAACGCCCGCCACGCCCTGCTACGACTTGGATCTACGCCCCTGTTGCCCATAACAGGGCCTATGATACCCCAAAACAGGCCCAAATACAAGGAAGGGATGCTATTGTCCCTGGGACAAGAGAGAACCCCGTTATCTCTGAGGAAACGGGGTTCTTTGTGTCAAAACAGAAGAGCGAGAGGCTGGATCTGATGGGGTCAGATCTCCTCGTAGACACCCCTGAGCTGATTCAGCTTCACGCGGGTGACCTCGCGCGCCATATTGATCGATTCGTGGAGGTACCGGGAAAGCTCCCCCTGCTGGCTCTTGGTGTCGCTTTCGTCGCGGTTCCTCCACCTCACCAGGACCTCCTGGATCTTGTATCCGGCCCTGTCCACCAGGTACAGGAACTCGACATCAAATGCAGTCACCTTCCAGCCCGTGGGCTTTTCCTCCTGCCTGAGAAACTCGAGATAGGGGAAGATTTTCAGCGCCACCTCCCGGCGGCACAACTTGAACCCACACTGGGTGTCCATGATGTCCGGAAGCAAAAAGAGGCGGCGAAGGGTCAGGAACACAAAGCTGCCAGCTTTTCTGAGCGGCGATGAGCCCTCCCGTGTGGTCTGGCGCGAGCCGATGACCACATCAAAGCCTTCCTGGTACCAGGGAAGCAGCTTGTCCAGCTCGTGCAGCGGCGTAGACTGATCCATGTCGGAGAAGAGGACCATCTCCCCGCGCGCCCGCTGGATGCCCTCCCAGACTGCCGCAGGCTTGCCACTGTGCGGGATATCGAACAGGGAAAAACCTGGCTTGTCCTGGATTAACTGCTCGATCAGGCGCCTGCTATCGTCGGTCGACTCGTCGTTGACAATCACGACTTCCCAGGGTAGTTCCTGCCCGATCAGATAGTAGTGCACTTCCTCCAGCACGCCGCGCTCGAGGTTCTTTTGCTCGTTGTAGCAGGGAAGGATGATGGAAAGGAGCGGTTTTTCTCTCTCTGTTGCCATATTCGATCTCTTGAGCGGCAGGCGACCGGAGGAACCTATCCCCTGCCACCTCATGCCGCAACCTCGCGGATTTGCGATCCTGTCATCAGACCGGCACGGGCCATGATACACTCTCCCGCCCGCTTTGTCAACCGTGTCACAAAGGGTCGCCAGGGCGCAGGGCAGACTCATTTGGATTCAGATAGCGAACGGAGGCCCCTTCGACGGGCTCAGGATGATCTCCCGCCAGGCACGACCAACAAGCTCTAGCCGCTTTCCTCATCAGGCAGCAAATAGCCCAACTCCCGCAACTCTTTGCGCAGGCGGGCCAAATCGCGCTTGCGGACCAGGGCGCTGGTGGGCGACAGAATTTTGGCCAGCAGATGTCGGGTCTCGGGAAGCACCGACAGCTCTTTCAGCATGCGCTCATTCTTGGTCTGGAGCAGGGCAACCTCTTCCAGATGGACCTGGCCAAAGCGTCCGGCCCACAGTCGAAGCTGACCCGCTACGTTGGCAGGGACGGGACGCTCGCTGGCCTGTTGCAGAAAGGCCAGCACCTGCTCCACCTCGATGCCACGGGACAGCGCCCGCGCAAGGCTGCCTGCACCAAGGCGGTAGCGCAGGGTGCCCGCACTCTCCTGGCCCCGCGAGGCTGAGGTCCCAGGCCCCACGGGGTCTGCGAAACGTTCGAGCTGGAATCTCGTATAGAGACTGGCAGGAGGCGGGACCTCGACGATCAAGTCGGGGGCAATTACGATGGGCGGCGAGAGCTGCTCCGCCACACCATCGGCGACCAGATCCAGGAAGCGTGCTCCAGCTCCGGTCAGCCGGCAGGCGGACTCTTCCGGCACGGTTTCTACGATGCCTAGCCAGTAGAGCGGTCCGGCGAGCAGGTCAGCGATGAGGGTGCCCTCGACTTGGTCCCACGACTCAAAGCCAGAGAGGTACTCTCCACCGGCGGTGTCGCGAATATACCAGCTCGTATAGTCGCCATCGGGCCGCTGAAAGTCGGGGTGGGTATCCTTGACGGCTGTCACAAAGGAGGCTATGGACCACCAACCCTCCAGCGGGCAGCGCGCCAGCAGAGCCAGCAGCGCCCGGCGGGTGGCAACCGGATCGTTGGCCCAGGGCGTCTCCTGGTCGCAGACAAGGGCCGGAACCCGGCACAGGTCATTCCAGGTAGGATCGTCGCGCCAGGACTCTTGCAGCACAGCCAGTTGCCGGTGCGGCGATGCCACCAACCAGCGCTTGACCGGGCCCGCATCCAGACGGAGGAATTCGCCCTGCCGGTCGAGGAATCCCAGCCGGCGGGCCAGGTGCTGCAAAAAGGAGAACCTTCGCTCACCACCATCGCCCATCCGGCGTCGCAGGGCAGCCATGTCGCGCTGGCCCAGGCGACCGTCGGCATAGGGGCGGACATTGTGATTCTGGAGATAGACCAGATAGACAAACAGGTCGCGGACCAGGGCCATCTCATCACCAGGCAGCTTGGCAGGTGCAGACACCGGCTCGACGGCGAACGGGGCAGGCGCTTCCGTGGGCGCAGGCAGCAGCGGGAGCAAGTCATCCGGGATAAAGATAAACTCGCCGGGTCCTCCCTCGTCCTGGTCGAACGCGCGAAAGATCAGGGCCGCGTACCACAATTCTTCAGCCGGATTGTCCGGATCCTGCCAGAGGGCCTCGCGCTCCAATCGACCAGGGCCCGCCCGGCGCACTTGTCCAAAATGCCGGGCAAAGCGAGGGGCACGCATGCGCCCGCCGGCTGCCTGAAGGGCGTCCAGGGCTGCCCGGCCCTCCGGACTGAGCTTTGCCAGGGCCGTCCGTACCGAGACGGGATCGAGCAACAAGGAGGCCAGCTCATCGACAGCCTCAGCCTGGCGGTTCGTGGTGAGCGCTGTCCCCCGGTTGCGAGCCAGGGCGCGCAGCATGGACATATCGTAGTCGACAAGAAAGCGGTGCAGTTTATGCATCAGACTCGTTCAGATATCCAGCAGGGTGCGAGCCCATGAGCGAATTCGCCAATAGAGGGTAAAACGCCCACGAGCGATCGCCTTGTCGTAAGTTATTTGCCAAAATCGCTACACCAGAGTATAATATCGCCCACGCGTGTTCAAGCCAGGCAGGCCTGGCCCGTGGGCACGTAAGGAGATGCATCATGAGTAAATCCACACCATCGTCCACTCTAAACGAGACGGCAGGCTTTCTCGGTGGACTGATCAAGCAAGGTCGGCTGGCCTGGCGCCTGCTTCGCGACTCTCGCGTACCCGATTGGGTCAAAATGATCCCCTTTGCCGGCTTGGTCTACCTTCTATCACCGATCGACCTGCTCCCCGACTTTGCGCTGCCCGGTCTGGGCGAGATCGATGACGTAGTCGTCCTCATGTTGGCGCTCAAGATGTTCGTGGACCTCAGCCCGGCATCTATCGTAGCCGAGCATCTGGACGATCTATTCGGGAAGCCCAAGCGCGGACGCACTTCGGCCGAGCCTTCCCCGTCCACAACGATCGAGGGCAGCTATCGCGTCCTGGACGACACAGGTTCGGAGTAGCGGACGTAGAACTGGTAAAGGAGCTCTGGATGACCGACACCCGGTACCGCCTACCCAACGAGGTGGCCACCCAACTACAGGTTTCTCCCTCCACACTGCGGAGATGGTCCAAGGAATTCGCCCCATTCCTCTCTGACTCTGCAGGCAGGCCGCACGATGAGGAAGAAGACAAGACTAGCCACCGGCGCTACACCGACAGCGACCTCGAAACCTTGATGACGATCAAGGGCTTGCTCACCGAAGGCCTGACCTATACCCAGGTCACCAGCCGCCTCGAGGCACTGCGCCTGCCCAGGGCCGATGCCAGCATAGTACTCGAGGACGACGAAGAGCCGGTCTCCACCCTCACACCATCCTTCCAGGACTCGACTTACGTGCCAGCCATGACCGTTCTGGCTGACACCCTCCACACCGTCGCTGACGGGCAGCAACTGCTGCTCGGCAGCCAGCAGGCGAACCGCGAATTGCTGACGGTCGTGCTACAGGACAACTTTAACCTCAAGCAGGAGAACGCCAAGCTCCGCGATCGCATGCTCGAGCTGGAGCGCGACCTCATCTCGTCCCGGCGGCGCGAGGATACACAGCGCAGGAGCCTCGAAGCGCGGCTGCGACGAGTTGAAGAGCAACTTCGTCCCAAGGAGACCAACGCCTCGCAGAACCGCCGCGGCTGCCTGGGCCGGATCCTGAGCCTCTAGCCGCCACAACCAGCGCGGCGCGCCAGCAGTGACCGATCATCCCCGCTTGCGGCGCTTGCCGCCTTGTGCCCTGCGCTCCACCTCGCCAATCAGGTCATATTCTATCGCCCCGGTGATGCGCGCCGGCAATACCTCGCCGACGGGCAACTCGCCAGGCAGGAGCACCATGCCATCGATCTCTGGCGCATCACGGTAGGAGCGCCCCAAGCTGAGCCCGTCGCCGTGCCCTTCGATCAACACATCCAACCTGCGCCCCACCTGCGCCTCGTTTCTCTCCAGCGATATCTCCTGCTGCAGGGCCATCAGCCGGTCAAAGCGCTCCTCCTTGACCTCCTCCGGCACAGGGCTGGGCAGGGAAGCCGCAGACGTACCCTCTTCTTCAGAATAGACAAAGACGCCGACCCGATCAAAGCGGTATTCCTCCACAAATCGCAGGAGAGCCTCGAACTCGGCCTCCGTCTCCCCTGGATAGCCGACGATGAACGAGGTACGCAGGGCGATGTCAGGCATGGCCTGCCTCAGGTCGGCAAGGAGCTTGCGGACGCGCCCCATATTCGCGGGCCGCTTCATGCGCCGCAGTGTGTCCGGGCAGGCGTGTTGCAGGGGCAGGTCCAGGTAGTGGCACACGCGGGGGTCGCCAGCCATGACCTCGATCAGGCGCTGGCTGATGTGCCCCGGATAGGCATACATCAGCCGGAGCCAGTGCAATGATTCCGGAGCGCCTTCCGTTGCATCCAGGATGACCTGCATCAGATCCGGCAGGGCATCCCGCTCGCCCCGGTCGCGACCATAAGCCGTCGTATCCTGGGCGATGAGGATGATCTCCTTGATCCCCTGTTGGACCAGGTCGACCGCATCCTCCATGATGGCCTCCGGGGTGCGGCTGGCTGCCGGCCCCTTGATCAGCGGGATGGCGCAGAAGGCACAGGGCGCGCTGCAGCCATCGGCGATCTTCAGGTAGGCTGTGGCCCCCTGGGGGGCCACCCGATGGGTGCGATCGTCTTCTAGCAGCAGCGGATCGCCCAATCTGGCCAATGGACTCTCCTGGTGCCGCCCACGGTCAGCGAGCAGATCCTCGATCAGCGCGCCGATCTCTGCCCAGCGGAGCGTGCCCAGCAGGGCATCCACCCCAGGCACCTCGTCCGCCAGGGCCTCGCCCCAACGCTGCGACAGGCACCCAGCAGCGATGAGCACCTGGTCGCCGCGCTTCTTCTCCGCCAACTCGCGCAGCTCCTCGATCGATTCCTCTCGGGCGTCCTCGATAAAGCCGCAGGTGTTGACAATGAGCACCCGAGCTCGGGTTGGGTCGTCCACGGGCTGGTGGCCCATCTGCTTTAGCAAGCGGGCCATGCCGTGGGCGTCGACCAGGTTCTTGGGGCACCCCAATGATTCGAGATAGTACTTCACAGTTCGTTACCTATCCAGCACGTATACATGATTGGAAAAAGTCTACCACCGAGCAGGCCGATTGTCAAAGGGGTTCAGCCCAGCGCTTGGATCAACGGATGCGCCAGCTCGAGGGACTGTCGTTTGTATTGCAATGCCTGGGCCGGAT
>JASFLR010000030.1:0-11759 GCA_050117995.1 Anaerolineae bacterium | reverse complement strand
GGCGTCCGACGAGAAAGTGGTACAAATGGCAGAGAGATCCAACAACGCGATACCCTTTGAAAAGCATCCCCTCTACCAGGAGGCGATGGACCAGATCGTCGCTGGCGACAAAGATGCCGCCGTTGATACCCTGAAACGCCTCTCGGAACACTATCCGGATGAGCAGTTCCTCCAGGACCTGCTGATGCGTGTTCAGTTGCAGTCGACCTTTGGCGACGGCGGCGAGTATATCCCGGTGGAACACAGCCAGGGGACGCCCATCCTGCGGACGGTGGTGATGGTCATGCTGGTCCTTACCACCTGTCTGGTCGTGGCAGCGGGGCTCATCGCAATCTACAACGAGTTCTTCCGCCCTGACCCCGGCGTCGCGGTAGAGTTGGCTAGATACGACGAACTCTGGGATGACATTGAATTCTATCTGGATGGAGGGGATCTGGTCAGTGCGCGCCAGACCCTGGAGACCCTATTGGCAGAGTTTCCCGATGACCAGCCCGCCCTGCAGGCGCTGAAGGACCTGGACCAGCGCATCCTCTGCTCCGACATGTATAGCGAGGCCTCGCGCCTCAAGGAACGGGGCGAACTGGAGGCAGCCGGGGAGATTGCTTCGCAGGCCCCGCAAGATTGCTACAATCGTGAAAGGTTCGTCACGCTGCTGGAACAGCTGGAGGAGATGAGTTCTGAGGAGACTGCCTGGGCCGAGGCTTTGAATCGTGCGGACGCCGGCGATTGGGCGGGAGCCATCACCCTCCTGACCTGGCTCCGGTCGCAGAACCAGGAGTTCAAAACGGAACAGGTGGTGAACCTCCTCTTTGAGGCCCACACGCGGTCCGCTCGGGAACTCCTCGATGGAGCTCGGGGAGATGTTGAGAGGATACGTGCGGCAGCGAGTCACCTGAAGGAGGCTCTGACCCTCAAGCCTGGCAATCAGGATATCCTGGACGAATACCGACTTGCTGTGGGTTACGTGGCGGGCTACGAAGCCTACGCCGGCAGCGACTGGAGCGTTGCCGTCGTCCGCTGGGAACCGCTCCACGCCATGCGGCCTGACTACCAGGATGGCGCGCTGCGGGAAAAGCTGTTTGAGAGCTATCCGCTGGCAGCAGAACAGCTGATCGCCGAGTCCGGTGGTTCGATTATGCGCATGAAACAGGCCCTGGACTACTTTGATCGAGCGCTGGAGATCGATCCTGGGAATCAGGAGCTGCAAGAGGAAAAAGAGCTTGCTGCGGAATATCTGGCCGGGAACGAGGCCTTTGTGCAGTCGGACTTTGGCCTGGCGATTTCCCATTGGGGGCCCATCCACGAGCTGCGGCCCAACTACCTCGACGGCAAACTGAAGGAGAACCTGCGGTTGGCCTGCACCCAGAGCACGGTACCGAATGAGCAGTACTGCACGCCCTAGGTGACGCAAGCCGCAGGAAGTCAGTTCGACACTGGATCATCACAGTCGATCATCGAGCATCGAGCAGGGAGGGGAGAATGAATAGCACCGGCTTCCAAAGACGCACGATCAACCTGGTGGGCATAGTTACCCTCCTTTGCCTGCTGGGCGCTTTTGCCGTACTGTTCCCATTGACGGCTGCCAGCCAGGCCGATCCTACGCCCCGGCCCACACCCACCGTGGCCCCCTACATCGTGCTGGATCCCACGCAGGCAGTGGGTGAAGAAACGGTGTACATCACGGTCAACGGCTACGAGTGGCCTACCGACGGGAGCACAGTCGACCTGTACTGGGACGATTTCACGCATCTTCTGCGAGAGGCGGTGACCATTGACGGCGACGGCGAGTTCCAGACTACGGTCGGGGTTCCTGCCGCGTGGGCGACGCCCGGCACCCACGAGGTGTTGGCCGCCCTCGGTTCCACATACTCGACCTCTGCCCAGATCAATCTGCTCGTGCCCACGCCCACGAACACGCCAACGGCGTCCCTCACACCATCTCCCTCCCTCACGCCCACAATCACCGACACGCCCGGGCCCACGGAGACAGTGGCGCCGACGGTTACCATGCGGCCTGTGACACCTGTGGTGACCGGCTATCCGGTCCGGCCCCCGGTGTACCCCACCAACCCGCCCGTCTACTATCCTACAACAGCGGTGACTCGCTACCCGCTCCCTACCAACACGCGGCGGGTTGTGCCCACGTCTGTGCCGCCCACGCGCACACCCACGGCTACGCCCACCGACACACCCACCCTCACGCCCTCGCCGACGCCGACCGATACCCCCACGATCACACCTTCGCCGACGCCCACCGACACCCCAACCATCACGCCTTCGCCGACGCCAACAGACACGCCGACTTTGACGCCCACGCCGACGAGGACGCCTGTGCCTGGAGCGGAACCCTCCGAGCCTGGCGCCGGAGCAGGCCTGCCCGCAGCCGGTGGGACCTGGGAGTCGATATTCCTGCAGGGGTTCGTGGCTGCCGTTCTCCTGGTGGTGCTCCTAACGGCCTTTATCATCGTCGTGCTGGTAATCCTGCTCGTGATCTGGCGCATGATGCGCATGCGCCGTGCTGAGGGCCAGATTTAGGCCAGGACTGCTAGCAACACGCACGGAAGCACCGCAAAATACATTGGCGCGGATCGAATATTCGATCCGCGCCGTTTCTGTTGAGTTGATCCAGGGCGTGAGCCGCCACTCACCAAACAACGACACCGGCACCTCTGCCGATCTCTGCTCGTGCTGGACCACAGTCCAGCACGTCTGGCATCAATGCGCGGACTGTGGTCCCCGCGTAGCCGGGGATGAATGTCGCCGTGTAGTTGTGGGACTGGCGAGGTCGCTGCGACGCTTGCACGCATCGCTGTATTGCGCGTGGCTGAGCAGAGATGGGCAGGCGTCCCACAGGGTTACCGGCTGACGGTTCTGGAAGGAAGGACCAGGATCGGAGGGTCAGGCGGGCGCGAGGTGGACAGGCAGGCGATGTGCGATCGCTACCGTCCCGGGCGCCACGCGACAAGCGTAGGCATAGACCTCAACACCCTGAGCCGCAGCGTGACGCAGTGCCCGCGCGAACTCGGGATCCGACTCGTCGTGGGGACGCACTCCAGTGGCATCGTCGCGCTGCACGCAAAAGAGCACGGCGGCCCGGTATCCGGAACCCACTGCCTCTGCCAATTCTGTCACATGACGGCGACCCCGCACCGTGACCGCGTCGGGAAAGCAGCCCAGCCCATCGACCACCAGCGTGATCGACTTGACCTCCACCAGGCAGGGCCGCCCGTCCGGCGATTTCAGGGAAAAGTCAAAGCGGCTGCGACCATGCGCCACCTCGCGGCGAATCGTCGCATAGCCGGTCAGGGGCTCGATCCGCCCTGCTACCAGCGCCTCCTCCACCAGGTCGTTAGGAAGCCGGGCGTCGACCGACACCCAGCGGCCCTCGTACTCGATCAGGCTCAGGTCATAGCCGGTCTTTCGCCCCGAAGCCGGCCTCTCGACCAGAATGGCGCGCCGCCCCCGCACCAGCAACTCGCCCAGCCGCCCCGAGTTGGGCAGATGGGCCCAAACCTCATTGCCCCCCATCTCTACCGTGACACGGAACCGGTTATCACGCGTCAAAAAGCGTCCCTCTACCAGCTTGCCCTCAATCCTCACCTGCACACTCCCCGGCGAAAAAGAGCCTCCGTGCAAGGGGCTCTTTGCGGTCCTCCACGATGTTCGAGCCGATCAGCCATCCGCTGCCGCTATGGCCTCGAGCGCAGACCTCATACGGGATTCGATATCATCCAGAAGCGCGATCTCGTGCAGTCCCATGCCGGTCTCCATCCGCCGGATCACCGCGTGCCCGAGGTAATAGCCGGTCTGCTTCCAACCACGGAGCTCGAACCACGAGCCGAAGAATGGACGCACTGACTCCCCATGCTCAACCGTACGCAGAAACTCGGCAGCCAACCATGGCTCATTGGCCTGGCACCAGGAAAGCCAACCCTTTACCGTGCGCGCCATGTGCCAGGAGCCCTCGCCAGCGACCACGTGCTCGCAGCGCTGGGCAAAGCCCTCAGCATAGAGCTGCCACCAGGGCCCCGAACCGATGGGCAGACTTTGCTGCCGGCGCCAGTGATGGTGCGCCACGTGGCCCAACTCGTGCGCGATGAGGCCGGTGAGCACCTCTGGCCCGGCCCAGCCCTCCTCGGCGGCGTTCTCCAAGTCGAACAGTACCGCCGGCGCGCCCTGATAGGTGGTCGTCCAACCCGCGCCGCAACCGATGCCCACATGGATGACAAAGATGAGATCGGTGTCGAGGCCAAACCGCTGCCGAAACCTGACGTAAGCCGGCTGGCAGAGGCGCAAAAGGTGCCTGTGCGCCTCCTCCATGCCCGGCACCCTCCCGCCCAGCCGTGGAAAGACCATCTCGCGGGCGATCTGGCGCCAGTCCTCCCCATCCTCCTCGTAGCACGCTATCTGCATGGCCAAAAGCTCGGGCCAGCGCTCTCGAGTTACCGCTTCCCAGGCAGCTATCTGCTCATCTGTGGTTTTATGTCGAATAGAGGACCAGAGTTCCTGAAATGCCGGATAGGCATCGATGACGTGGCATGCCGGCATGAGCTTGCCTCCACGTGTCCGGTCACTGCGCCGGACTGCGGCCCAGCGCAGTGCAGAGGTGCAGATTCTTCCATTAGCCCTTCATCACACCCAACGGGCGCAGGCGGGCCACCTTTCGCGCCAGACCGGCCCCATGAACGACCTCGATGACAGCGTCGATATCCTTGTAGGCGTCGGGGGCCTCCTCAGCCAGTCCAGCCAGGCTACCGGCCCGCACCTGGATACCCCGCTCCTCCAATTCGCGGCGCAGGGTTCCGCCATGGATCTTTTTCTTGGCGGCAGTGCGGCTCATAGTACGTCCAGCGCCGTGACAGCTCGAGCCAAAGCTCTCCTCCATGGCATCCGCCGTACCCACCAGCACGTACGAGGCGGTGCCCATGTCGCCAGGCACCAGCACCGGCTGGCCCACGTCGCGGTACACCGGCGTGACCTCTCGGTGGCCCGGACCAAAGGCACGGGTGGCCCCCTTGCGATGGACGATGAGCTTGGTCTTCTTCCCATCCACCACATGGTCCTCGATCTTGGCGATATTGTGGGCAACATCGTAGACAGTATGCAGGTCAAAATCCCGCACCTTGCCAGCCAATACCTCCTCGAAGCTGCGGCGGGCCAGGTGGGCCATGCACTGCCGGTTTGCCCAGGCATAGTTGGCCGCAGAGACCATCGCGCCAAAGTAGCGGCGGCCCTCGGGAGAGCTGAGCGGCGCGCAGACCAATTGCCGGTCAGGCAACTCGATGTTGTACTTGCGGACGGCCGACTGCAGCTCCTTCACATAGTCGCCGCATACCTGGTGCCCCAACCCGCGCGAGCCCGAGTGGATCGACAGCACAAGTTGTCCCTCAAACAGGCCAAAAGCACGGGCCACCTCCGCATCAAAAATCTGTACGACCTCCTGGATCTCGATGAAATGGTTTCCAGAGCCCAGCGTGCCCAGTTGCGGGCCGCCCCGCTGCTTGGCCCTGGGGCTCACCGCAGAGGGGTCCGCGCCCGCCATGGAGCCACCTTCCTCCAGGCGTTCCAGGTCCTCCTGCCGTCCATAGCCGGCCTTGACCGCCCAGGCAGCACCCTTGACCAAGACCTGGTCCATCTCCTTGGCCGACACGCGCCGCGCCCCTCCCCCTTTGCCCACCCCGCTGGGAATGTTGCGAAAGAGGGATGAGATCAGCCCGCTTATCTCGTCCCGGACCTCGCCAGCGCTCAGCCGGGAGGCCATCAGACGGACGCCGCAGTTGATATCGTAACCAACCCCACCTGGCGAGATCACACCGTCCGGATGCCTGGTCGCCACCACGCCGCCGATGGGCAAGCCGTAGCCCTGGTGGGCATCGGGCATGACCAGCACATGCTTGACGACTCCGGGCATTGCGGCCGTATTCACCAGCTGTTCCATCGTCTTGTCCCCAAATGCCTGCCGCAGAAGCTCCTCCGTGGCATAGATCCGGGCGGGGACCTTCATATTTGCCCGGTAGCTCTTGGGAACTTCCCAGAGATATTCGCTTATGCGTACAACATCTGCGCTGCTGACCATCTTTCCATCCTTTCCGGTGCCCCCGCCCGACCGATCCCGGTCGCGGCTGAAGGATAGCCGGTGCTTGACCGGTCTAAGCGGTCAAACGTCAAAGGTGATCACCGTGGACCAACCAGTCTCATCGTGTACCAACTCCAGGTCATGGTATGTCGCCGCCTTGATATGTGCCCTGGTCACCGGCGCAAGAGTGCCTCCCACATTCACAACCAGCGCCGCGCCGCCGCCTGCGGCCTGCACCGGATCGCGCACAGACTGGATGCGAAACTCCAGGAACAACAGCCCTTCCTGCTCGACGAGAAAAAGCAACTCGTTGAGCCACTCCACCAGGAGCGCCTCTAGGTCGTCAGTCTCCACCTGGATCACGCGCCATACGTCAGGTGTCAGGTCCTCCAGGTCCCCCATCAAGCTGCACATACCGCGCGCTGCGCCCACAAAAAGATCGGGCAGCCCCTCTCCCCAGACACCCAAAGCTCGATCGGCAGTGTGCGCCAGCTCGCGGAACCGGTAGCAGCGCGCATCCAACGGATGCCCAAGCATCTGTGCTTGTTGCTGGGTGAGAATGCGGCGGGCAGCCTGGCTGTCGGCCTCGATCTGGGCCCTGAGATCGTCCAAGTCCTCAAAGCGCCGCATCCCCCGCAGTCGCGACACGAACTCGACCACAAGGTCGCATCCGTGGATATCCTCATCGAAACCAAAGATGTGAGTCTCCACTGTTCGATGGCCATCGCCAAAGCTTGGGCTGATGCCGATATTTGCCAGCCCCTGATACCGCTCGCTGCCCAACACAGCAAACACCGCATAGATACCATCGGCCGGCATGGCGCGCTCCGGGCGCACCTTGAGTTTGGCGGTGGGAAAGTCCGGCAGTTGCCCCATCTGGGCACCTCGTATTACCTCGCCGGCAGTGCTGGGATAGCGGCCCAGCAGCTCGGTCGCCTCCTCAACACGCCCTTCCAGAAGCAACGACCGGATCCGGCTGCTGGACACATTCTGTCCCTGGGAAAGCACTGTCTGGAACACGGTGACATCATAGTCGAGTTCAGCGCCCAGGCTGCGCAGGCGGTCTGCTGTGCCCTCTCTATCTCGGCCCAGGGCAAAGTCCGCGCCCACCCAGAGCTCGCGCAGGCGCAGGTGCCCGGATGCCCGCTCCATAAATGCGCGGGCCGGCATGTCGGCCATCTCTGAGTCAAAAGGCAGGAGCACAACAAGATCCACGCCCAGCTTTTCCAGCAGCGCCAGCTTTTCGCCAGGTGTCGTCAGGTAGCGCGGGGCCCGCTCTGGCGCCAGCACAACCACAGGATGGGGATGAAAGGTGATCAGGGCTGCCAGCCGGTCTGTGTCGCGGGCCCGCTGCACCACAGCTTCAATGAGCGCCTGATGCCCGCGATGCAATCCATCAAAGGCGCCGATAGTGAGGATCGTCTCCTGCCGAAGGCTCACCTGGGCCAGATCGTCGATTATCTGCATAGTATGCCATCTCGCACTTCTATTATGTCACCCTGATAACCACTGCCTCCGGCAAGCCATCACACAAACACCTTCTTTGGCCGCCACAGGCCTGATGCCGGGTCATGGATCATGATAGCCAGAAACTCTCCCTTGGGGCCATAGGCACGTCCCAACCCCTTCCCATCTTGCTCACTGCCCGGCGAGAGCTGGAGATCCACCGCCTGCCCGTGAGCAATACGCCGGGCCGCCTCCGCACCCACGATGGCTGCCGGCCGGTCGAGGAAGGCCTCATCCAGGGCAAGGAGATATTGGTCCTCTTGACCGTGCTGGAATGCCTCAGCCAGCCGGTCCAGACTTGTCGCATCCGACAGCCCAAAGCGCCCGCTGCCTAGACGCACCAGGGCCGAGAGGTGTGCGCCGCTGCCCAGGTGCTCTCCCAAGTCGTGAGCCACCGAGCGAATATAGGTTCCGGGAGAGCAGACTACCTCAATGCTCAGCTCCGGCGGGCTCCAGTCGAGGAGATCGATGCTATCGATCTCGACCGGGCGCGGGTCCCGTTCGACAGTCTTGCCCTGGCGGGCCAACTGGTGCAAAGGACGACCTCCCTGCTTGATGGCCGAGTACATGGGCGGCACCTGCTGCATCTTGCCCCTGAAGCGGGTCAGAGCAGATACGACCTCGTCCCTGGGAAAATCTGTCTTTCCACCGCTGCTGACAATCTCGCCCTCAGCGTCGTAGGTGTCGGTTGCTGTCCCCAGCACGATTGTGGCCCGGTAGCGCTTGCGGCCCCTCATCAGGTACTCCGACACCCGTGTAGCCTTGCCCAAACAAACCAGGAGCACGCCAGTAGCCATGGGATCCAACGTGCCCGCATGGCCCACCTTTCGCTGTCCAGCCAGGCGCCGGACCTCGTCGACGACGTCGTGCGAGGTCATGCCAGGCGGCTTGTCAATGATCAAAATGCCCGAGAGCGGCACGTCACGCCTGGGTGCAACCCACCGTGGCGCAGATTCTGCCTGCCTCTTGGGGCAATTGGCACAATCAGTCATCGAACCTACCCGCTAGTCCTCCAAGACAGACGCCAGGAAAAGCCAACCAGCGCCCATTGACAGACCGCCCCGATCTCGCGATCGGAGCGGAAAAGGTCAGGAAAGGTCATGTCCAGTGATCGGTCTCGGCGCCCCCCGGCTCGTCCGTCCCACTTTCAGGACTGGACGCCGGCCTGCACCTCGGATCTCACGGCTCTTCAAGTCGAGTTGCAGCCAAGCTCTGCTTGACCTCCTCCAGTACCCGCGCTTGCACGGCAGGCATGTCGCCCTCCAAGGTACAGCCTGCCGCCTGGGGATGTCCTCCCCCGCCCAGCTTCAGGGCCACAGTTGCCACATCGTAGCCGGGAACAGACCGCATGCCGACATCTATGATGCCGTCGTCGCGCTCCGTAAAGACGATCACGACCTTTGAGCCGCGGACTCCGGACAGGAAATTGGCCAGCCCAGAGTCGCCGTTCTCGCCCAAGCCCCATCGCTGCCGCATGCTGCGAGTCACCTCGGTCCACAATATCTCGCCATCGGTATCCAACTGCTCGATAGCCTGTCCCCACAGGCGCACCGATGCCAGAGGTCGTTGGTCCAGAGACCGGCGGGTAATCTCGTTTAGCTCTGCGCCCGCTTCCATCAGGCGCAGCACCGCCCGCATAGCCGCCGCATCGACATTGTAGGTGCGGAAGGACCGTGTATCGGTCACCAGGCCCGTGAGCAGGCAGTCAGCCACCGGCCGAGTCAACTCCCAGCCCATCGCTTCCGCCAGCTCCAATATCATCTGCGTCGTCGCCACACTCGACGGGTCCACCCAGTTGACCGTGCCAAAGCGCGTATTGGTAACGTGGTGGTCGATATTGACCAGGGGGATGCCCGCCAGGCCCGGATGGAACACTATACCCAACCTGCGGACATCACTGCAGTCCAGGCTGATGATCAGATCATAGGGGCCGCTTCCCTGACGGACGATCTCGGCACTGTCCGGCAGCCAGGTGTACACCTCAGGCACTGTATCCTCACAGGCCAGGGTCAAGTCGTTGCCCTGTTCCCGCAAAAGCAGACCGAGGCCCAAAAGCGAACCTATCGCGTCACCGTCGGGTGCGACGTGGCTGATCAACAGGATGCGGCGAGCGTTCCGTACATGCTCCCGGATCCGTTCAAGCAGATGCCGATCCATCCCCATCCTCATCTTGTCTGCTCTCCGCAATCTGGTCCAAGAGCTTGTCAATACGGCGCCCATAGGCAGCGCTCTGGTCGAGTTCGAAAACCAACTCGGGCGCCAGGCGCAGGCGTACGCGGCCGGCGAGCTGCGTCCGCAGATAGCCCGTGGCCGACTCGAGGGCAGCGGCTGCCTCTCTCTCCTGCTCCGCATCGCCCATTACAGTGTAGTAGATACGCGCGATCAATAGGTCCGGTGTTATCCTGACCTCAGTGATGGTGACATCGGCCAGGCGCGGATCGCGCACCTCACGCATGAGCAACATGCTCATCTCGCGGTGGATCAATTCTGAGACACGACGTTGACGACGAGTTGCCATAGCGGCATCCCACGCGCCCCAAGCAGCCAGCCACCTGCGGCGCGCATAGTGCTACCCGCCGCAGCGCTCCTGCTACCGGCGCAGGCTAACCGACCCTTTCTTCCCGGTAAAACTCCAGGACATCGCCTTCCTCAAAGTCATCGAATCCGGAAACACCGACGCCGCACTCGAATCCCATCCTGACCTCCGGGACATCTTCCTGGAAACGCTTCAGGGATTCCACCGGACCGTCGAATAGCTCCTCGCCATCGCGCTGGACGCGAACCCAAGAATTGCGCGTCGCCACGCCATCGGTCATATAACAACCGGCGACATTCCCACGCCGCCTGATACTAAAGACCGCGCGCACCTCAGCATGCCCGCTGACGACCTTCTCATAGACCGGCTCCAACATGCCGCGCAGAGCCTTGTCGACATCCTCGATCAGCTTGTAGATGATGTTGTAGGTCCGGACGTCCACGCCTTCCTGGACAGCCTCCCGATGTGCAGCCTCGTCGACGTCGACGTGAAATCCAATCACGATAGCGTCGGAAGCAGAGGCCAGCATGATGTCCGATTCGGTGATCCGCCCGATGCCCTGGTGCAGGATCTTGACCTCCTGCTCCTCGCTGCCGAGCCTCAGCAGCGAGTTCACGATCGGTTCCAGCGAGCCCTGCACGTCCGCCTTGAGTACAAGGTTGAGCTCCTGAGGCTCACCCTCCTGGAAGCGGCTAAAGATCTCGTCCAAGCTGACTGCGACCGGTGCCCTCGGCCGGTCGCTGGCGATCCGCTCCCGCTCAGCCGCCTCTTCAGCCAAGGCCCGCGCCTCCCGCTCGTTCACCACCTCTTGGAAGATGGCACCAGCAGTGGGGACATCCGACAAGCCCATCACCTGCACCGGCATTGCCGGAGGCGCAGCAGTCACAGTCTGGCCCAGATGATCGTACATGGCCCGGATACGGCCCGAGATCGTGCCAACCACCAACGCATCGCCCACGTGCAATGTACCTGCCTGCACCAGCAAGGTCGCGACGGGCCCTCGCTGTCTGTCCAGCTCGCCCTCGATGATCGTGCCTACGGCCGGCCGGTCGGGATTGCTGCGCAGCTCGGCCAATTCAGTCACGACCAGGATGCTCTCCAGCAGCTCATCGATCCCCTGTTTCTGGAGGGCCGATACCTCCACACAGATAGTCTCGCCGCCCCACTCTTCCACAGTAAGGCCGACATCGGACAACTGCTGTTTGACCCTGTCAGGCTGGGCGCTGGGCTTGTCCATCTTGTTCAGAGCAACCAAGATAGGCACGTCGGCAGCCCGCGCATGATCGATGGCCTCACGCGTTTGGGGCATAAGACCATCGTCGGCAGCCACCACGAGTACGGCCAGATCGGTAACCTGGGCCCCTCGCGCACGCATGGCGGTAAAGGCCTCGTGGCCTGGCGTGTCCAGGAAGGTGATCTTGCGCCCGCCGCTCTCAACCTGGTACGCGCCGATGTGCTGCGTGATGCCACCATACTCATCTCCGACCACGTTCGTCTGCCGGATAGCATCCAAAAGCGTCGTCTTGCCGTGGTCAACATGGCCCAAAACGGTCACCACTGGCGGGCGAGGCTTGAGACTCTCTTCAGGCTCGCTCTCAAGCAACCTATCCCACAGCGTCCGAGCCTTCCTGGCCTCCTCCT
>JASFLR010000029.1:0-11936 GCA_050117995.1 Anaerolineae bacterium | reverse complement strand
GGCTGCGCACCGTGAAGGGCAAGGCGTTCGATGACCGCATAGGCTGCGCCGTGGCTGCGGCCCTTGCCGAGGGCGAGTACGCAGTGGACCTGTACCTGTCGTTCAGCACGCAGGAAGAGGTGGGGCTGCGCGGCGCGCGCGTGGCGGCCTATCGCATCGAGCCGGACCTGGGCTTTGCACTGGAAGGCACCATCTGCGACGACATGCCCAAGAAGGAAGACGTCAGTCCGACTACAGAGTTGGGCAAAGGGCCCGCCATCAGCATTATGGACCGTACCTTTGTCGCCGACCAGCGGCTGGTGCGGCTGTTGGTCGACCAGGCAAAGGCGAACGGCATCCCCTATCAATTCAAGCAGCCGGGGGCTGGCGGCACTGACGCGGGTGCCATCCATCTGTCAAAGGCCGGCGTGCCGTCGGTGGCTGTGTCGGTTCCCAGTCGCTACATCCACTCACCGGTGAGTATTGCCAGCCTGAACGACTTTGATAACACAGTGGCGCTGATGAAGGCCGCCCTCTCGGCCCTGCCCGGGGCATGGAGTTAGCACCGCGAAACGCGATTATTGAGGAGTACGCCGTGAAAGAGTTGATTGAGAAACTGACCGAGGCCTATGGCCCTTCGGGCCGCGAAGAACAGATCCGCGAGATCATCCGCGCAGAGGTGGAATCGTTCGTCGACGAGATCCGCGTCGACACCATGGGCAACCTGATCGCCCTGAAAAAGGGGACGGGTCAGGGCAAGAAGGTGATGCTCGCCGCGCACATGGACGAGATTGGGCTCATCATCAGCCACGTTGATGACGAGGGATTCCTGCGCGCGCAGCGGATCGGCGGTGTGGATACGATGACACTCACCGGCGGGCGGGTGCAGTTCGCGGACGGCACCGTTGGCGTCATTGCGCCCGAAAAGCGTCCCGAGTTCCGCAAGGACCCGGATCTGTCCAAGCTGTATATCGATATCGGCGCGACCAGCCGGGCAGAGGCTGCCGATCGCCTGGGCCAGGTGGTTGGTTTCGTGCGTCCCTTTGCTGACATGGGCCAGCGGGTGGTTTCCAAGGCCATGGACGACCGGATTGGCTGTACGGTCCTGGTCGAAACGCTGCGCCGCCTGGAGGGTTCGCCGCACGATGTCTACTTTGTCTTTACGGTCCAGGAAGAGGTCGGCCTGCGTGGCGCGCAGACCGGCGCTTTCGGTGTGGACCCTGACATCGGCATTGCCGTGGACGTCACCATCGCCGCCGACACCCCGGAGGCGTACAAGATGGCAATGAAGCTGGGCGGCGGTCCGTGCATCAAGGTCAAGGACGGCCGGATGTTGGCCCATTCGGGTCTCAAGGATCTGATGGTCGAGACTGCCGAGGCGAACGAGATTCCCTACCAGTTGGAGGTTCTGGCCTGGGGCTCGACCGATGCCGCGGCGATGCAGCTCTCCCGCGGTGGGGTACCAGCGGGCTGCGTTTCGATCGCCTGCCGCTACGTGCACTCGCCGTCGGAGATGGTCGATATCGGCGATGTGGAGAATGCAATCAGACTGCTGCTGGCCATGTTGGCAGGACCCATCGAGGTATAGGGAGCTGCGGCCTTGAGCCCGCTCAGGCACGCGCTGAATTGGGCAATCTCGCGCTTCTTGCGGCGGCTGGCCGATGCGCAGCGGCACATTGGCAACGCAAATGCCAACCGGCAGGAGCACCGTGCCGCGGTAGGGAATTACACACGGGCCATTGCCCTCGATCCTGCCTATACTTACGCCTACTTCAGTCGTGGCGTGCTCCGCTGGCGAGAGCTGGGCGAGTACGAGCCAGCTATCGAGGATTTGAGCATGGTGCTCGAGCTGGACCCAACCTGGGCCGATGCCCTCTTTAACCGCGCTCTTGCCCACAAGATGCAGATGCAGTACAAGGAAGCCATCGACGACTTTCAGCGCTACTTGCGGGAGGGGACCGACGAATTCTGGCTGGAAGCCACCCGCAGGCAGCTGGATGAGCTTGCCGATCTGCCTCCGGCGATCCCTACACCCTAACCAGCCATGATCGCCCTCTACGCCCTGCTCGGCTTCTTACTCGGTGTTCTGATCAACCTACTGGCCGATCAACTGCCGCGGTGGCGGCGGGTGTGGCGGGTTCCCTTTTGCGCCTACTGCGAGGAGCCGCGCCCGGCCTGGGCTTGGAGCGGCACCCTGGCCTACCTTCGCCTCAAACCAGAGTGCCAGCACTGCGGAGCGCCCATCTCCTGGCGCCATCCCCTGGTGGAGCTGGCGATGGCTGGCCTCTTTGCGTTCATCTGGAGCCGATACGGGCAGGGGGAGCCGAGTTCGCTTCTGATCCCCTATTCAGTCTATTCGGCCATCTTTGCGCTGATCTTTGTCATCGACCTGGAGCACAAGCTGATCCTGAGGATGGTCATGGTCCCTGCATGGATCCTGGGCCTGTTGGGCAGCCTTGTCCATCCCCAGCCGCGCTTTTTCTACCAGGCCCTGATCGGTGGGGCGCTGGGCTATGGCCTGCTCTGGCTGGTCTACCAGTTCGGCGTACTCTTTGTCAAGGTGATGGGCCGCAGACGGGGCAAGCCGGTGAACACCACGGCCTTTGGGTACGGTGACGTGCGGTTAGGGGGCTTCATCGGCCTGGTCGTGGGCTTTCCCGACGTGTTCCATGCACTGTTCATCGGCATACTGCTGGGCGGGCTCTTTGCGTTTGGCTACTTGTTGGTCGCGGCCGTCATCCTGCGCCGCTACAAACGATACACAGCCATTCCCTACGGCCCGTTTTTGATCCTGGGCGTGATGTGGGTCATGTTCTTCGGCGTGTAGGAGCTTCGCATCCATCCTCCCGCGGTTGCGCAGCTGGCGGGGCAGTGGTATAATGCCCTCGTGCGAGAAAGAGATGTGGGAGGATAAATCCGGCGTTGTGTCCAACTAGTCAGGTCAGAGGTTTGCCAGGGACAGGGGGATTTGCCGCGCCAGTCCGGCTGCGGTCGGGGGCCTGATGCACTGTGCATGAGGCCCTTTTTTCATGGGCCTGGACCGGGCTTTCCAGCGCCGGGGAGGTATAGATGTTCGGGAGGTGTCCGTGAGTACATTGAGACAGCTCTACCTGTTACAGATCGTCGATAGCGAGCACGATGACAGGAGCCGCCAGTTGGCCATGGTGAACGAGGGCCTGGGTGAGAGTGAAGAGGTCCGGCAGGCGGCGGAAGCGGTCGCCGAGACCGACGCCAGCCTGGCCGATCTCAGGACGCAGATGCGCGCTCTGGAGCTCGATGTCGGCGGGGTCAACGCCAAGCTCAAACAGAACCAGGACCGGCTCTACAGCGGCAGGGTGCGCAACCCGAAGGAGTTGAGCAACCTGCAGGAGGAGGCTGCCGCGCTGCGCCGCCGACGCTCTGAGCTGGAGGATCGGGAACTGGAACTCATGATTGGGATTGAGGAGACAGAGGCCGAGCTGTCGGAGCGACAGGCCCGTCACAAGCAGATCGAGCAGGGCTGGCGCGATGAGCAGGCGCGCTTGAGAGCCGAGAAGGAAGAATTAGAGCTGCGCCTGGCCGAGCTGGAGGAAGAGATCGAGGGTAGGAGGGCGCAGCTTGGGTCTGCCGATCTGGGGCTCTACGACGGCATGCGCTCGCGGCTAGGGGGGAAAGCTGTAGTCCGTCTTAAGAAGGGCATCTGCACTGCATGCGGTGTGGACGTGCCCACCAGCATGGCCCGTGCCGTGGAACGGGGGGACGGCCTGCACGAATGCCCCATCTGCGGCAGGCTGCTGTTTGGTGGGTAGGAGCCCCCCCTATCTACTGCAGTTTTTCCTCTTCCTTGAAACTTCTGTGCGGTGAGAGATGTTCGAGCACCTCGTGATCCTCCGGCTCCAAGTCGTCCTGCACGAGTCGGGCCAGCAGTTCCCCCAGGCCCGGGCCCAACATGAAGCCCTGCCCGCACATGCCTACTGCGAGTAGATAACCCCGCACTTTTTCAGCCCAGCCGACGATAGGAAAACCATCGGGCGTCATTGGATAGAGGCCACGCCAGGTGCGGCGCACCCGCAGATTCTTTAGCCGGGGCATCACGCCCACCATGCGCTGTGAGACCATCGGCAGGAAGGAGCTTGTCTCCCGGGTATCGTACCCCCAGATGCTGGGGTTCGGCGTGATGCAAAAGACGATCTGGCCCGTGTAGTGCTGGTAGAAGTAATAGTTGGCCGAGCCCGGCATGGGGCGGATGTCCACCACCATCGGGTCCAGAAAGCGGGCAACGGCCTCAGTTATGGCTGCCTCGTGGGCGTCGGGCCTGACAGGCACGTCAATGCCGGCCATCTGTGCTGCCTGGCGCGCCCAGGCGCCGGCAGCGTTGATCACGACCTCTGCCCTATACTCGTCTTTGTCGGTCCGCACGCCGCGCACGCGTCCGCCCTCGACGATGGTATCGGTCACCTCTTCATCAAAGTGAAACTCGACCCCCAACTGCTGCGCGCGCCGGTAGAAGGCGTGGATAGCCAGCAGCGGCGAGGCGTTGCCGTCGTCTGGTGAGAAGGTACCGCCGATCAGGCCCTCCGGATTGAGGGCCGGGATGACTTTCAGCAGCGCCTCCCTTTCCAGCCAGTTGATATTCAGACCGTAGCTGTGCTGGATCTCCAGCAGCGCCTTCAGCGTCCTCTCCTCCTGCGCGCGGTAGGCGACGAAGGAATACCCGCCCTGGTACCACTCGATCTCGTCGCCGTACAGCTCCTTCCACGTGCTAAAGATCTCGATGCTGCGCAGGCAGAGGCGGATCTTGGCTGGATCTGAGTGGGTAGCCCGGATGCCGCCAATAGCTGTTTTGTTGGAGCCCTGACCGACGCTGGGCATCCTGTCGAGCACCAGCGTTCGCACCCCTGCCTCCGCCAGAGACAGAGCTGCCGGCGCGCCCACGCTCCCGGCTCCGATGAGGATGGCGTCGTAATGCTTCCTAGCCATGGCCCGTCTCCTGTCCGTCTGGGACGCCGGCAAAGGCGCCCAGCGGTACCTCGATAAAGAGTGGGCGCACGCTCTGATCGATCACCTCCGAGTCGGGGATGCCCTCATCGCGGAAGAGGCGGTGAATGAGATCGGTGCAGGTCTTGGCCCCACACGCCCCCATGCCTGCGCGGGATACTGCCTTGATCTCGTTGATGTCGCGGTAGCCCTGACGGATCAGCTCGCGGATTTCGGCTGCAGTCACCCGCTCGCACCGGCACACGATGGTGTCGTCCGAGATCCGCTGCACGTAGTGATCCATGGGCCGGGTGACCGCCGGTTCCTGGATCTGGATGCCAGCGATGCGCTTGGCGTACTCCCGTGGGGCACGGACCTTGACGGCAATGGTGCGGTCAAAGGCCTTGACAGCCCGCACGCTGGTTACCTCCACGTTGCCCAAGGTCTGGCCCTCGGCGTCGAGCACGGTGACCAGATCGCCCACCTCGATGCTCTCCCGCAGAAACTCGTAGGCGATGGTCACGATGGCCTCGCTCCGCTGCTTGCGATAGTCCACTAGTGTGACGGCAAGTCCCGGACAGATGGTGACGCACTTTTCGCAGCCGACGCAGACCTTGTCCACCTCGTCGCCGATGAAGCTGGGCAACTTGCGGATATCAGCCTCGTCGATCTCGATGAGCCCCTGGGGGCAGGCCGCCGTGCAGGGATTACAGGGAATCTCCTGGGTGCAGTGGAATACGGGAAAGACTCCTTCCTCCCCTTCCGGAAAGGATTCATCGATCGTGATGCCCGGCTTTGATTTCAGAATCTCGGCTGTCCGGTACCAGTCGGGCGGGATCTCGCCCACCTCGTGACCCAGGGCGCGGGAGACCTCCATCCCCTTGATCTTGCCCGAGAACATGGCTGCCGACGCCTCTGCGATCTCTTCCGCATCGCCGGCGGCAAAAGCCACCAGGTCGAACTCCCGGGCCTTGTGGTAGAATTCATCGACCGGGTCCAGCCCTACGGCGATCAGCACGGTGTCGCAGGCGAAGGATCGCTCGGTACCGGCGATAGGCCGGAACTTGCCATCCACCTGGGCGATGGTGACCGATTCGACCGAGTCCTGGCCGTTGGCGCTGACGATGGTGTGTGACGTGTAGATTGGGACACCCATGCGCACCAGTTTGTCCTTGTGAGCTTTGTAGCCTCCGCACTCGGGCATCGCCTCCACCAGGCCCACCACCCCCATGCCAGCCTGGAGGGCGTGATAGCCGGCGATCAGGCCGACGTTTCCGCCGCCGACGATGAAGAGCTTTTCGGCGCAGCGGACCAGGTCGCGGTTCACCAGCGTCTGAAAGGCGCCTGCGCCGTAGACGCCCGGCAGGGTGTTGCCGGCGAAGGCTAGCGACTTTTCCCTCGCGCCTGCCGCGACCAGGAGCACCTGCGGCGTGACCAGCATATAGCGCTCACCGTCGCGCAAGACGCCCACCTTGCCATCGCTGAACACCGCAAGCGCTGTCGAGTTGAGCCAGATCTGCGTGCTGTCGAATCCACGGACTTGCTCCTCGAGCTTGGTAGCGATGTCGATACCGCGCGTCCCGGCATAGACGGCGTTGGTCGACCCGAAGAAGCGGTGCGTCTGCAGCACCAGCTTACCGCCCAGACGGTGCTTGTCATCCACCAGCAGGGTTTCGATGCCCAGCTTTGCCAGCTCGATCGCGGCGGACAGGCCTGCCGGGCCGCCGCCAATGATCAGCACAGGGACATCAAGTTCGTCGATGTCACTCATGTGCGGGGTGTGGCCCACCGGCGGGAGCTCGGGCAGTCCCTCGACGGGTTCGACGCGCACGCCCGGCTTGACCAGCTCCATGCAGGACTTGACTGGCCTGCCGTCTAGCAGTACCAGGCACTGGGCGCACTGCCCGTTGGCGCAAAAGATGCCCTGTGGGGCGCCATCCTTGGGGTGATGCCCAAATGTTCGCACGCCATTCGCAAAAAGAGCGGAAGCGATGGTCTCTCCCTCCATTGCCGTCAGCTTCTGCCCTCTCCAGAGAAACGCCACGGTTCCCCGTGGCTTGATAGGCAGGATCGGATGTTCGCTGATGCGATACTCGGCCATTTCCTCTTCCCTCTTGCTTGACACCGTCGTCAATACTCCGGAGAATGAACGGCTCCCGGCTACGTCTCGGCTATGATGCGCTGATTATACCATACAGGTAGTGGGCGATCAAGTGTCCGGATCAAGACTGTCAGGGCCGGGTCAAGGAATGTCATTGCTGGTGCCGGGCCAGAGATCCCCCGCTTCAAGGGTAGGGGTCGCGCCTTTTGAGGACGAGAGGTTGGACCCAGCCAAAGGCGGGCAAGCTCTTGCAATGACATGGGCTATGGCGTCTTTTCCTTTGGAGTGTCGGCCCACGCCATGGATGAACTCGCGATGACGGGAGCGTAGTGTCATTTCCTTCAAAGTAGCAGCATAGGCTAAGGATGAACCTGCTATGGCAGGGCACGGTTACTCCAGCTCCAACTCTTCTCCCAGGAGGTAATGGCTGAACCACGTCAGGTTCTGGTGCATCACGGCATGGTTCTCGCGCGGCTTGGTGATGGGGTGGGCCATCCCCGGAAAAACGAACAGCTCGACGGGCACGCCCATCTCCTTCAGACCGCGGTACAGCTCCCAGGCATTGGACAGCGGCACCCGGCGATCCTCGGTGCCGTGCTGGATGAGCATCGGCGTCCGGGCCTGGCCGATCTTGCTGATGGGCGCTGTCCTGTCATAGAGTTCACGGTCGCGGAAGGGCGAGCCTGAGAGATAGTCCACGGTAAAGTCGGGGATATCGTTGCTGATGTGATAGGTGTACCAGTCAGAGATGCCCGCTCCGACCGACACTGCCTGGAAGGCCTCGGAGTGCAGGCCGGCGAACGCCGAGATATAGCCGCCCTGCGACCAGCCCATGCAGCCGACCTTATCCACGTCGACCCAGCCCAATTCTGCCAGGTGGTCTATTGCGCTTTCCAGGTCCCACAGATCGCCAATGCCCAGATTGTCCACGTTAAGGTCGGCAAAGGCCTGGCCGCGCCCGATGGAGCCCCGGTAGTTGGGTTTCAGGACCAACACGTCCTTGTTGACAAACTGCACCGACGGGTAGTAGCCCCGATCCTCTCCACCCAACAGGTACTCCAGCGATAGCCAGGCCGGCCCGCCGTGCACCACGAACACCAAGGGGTATTTGCGCGAGGGATCAAAGTTTTGGGGCTTCCGCAAGACGCCTTCGATCTCGGTACCATCGCGACTGGTCCAGCGGATCGTCTCTACTGTGCCCAGTTCCCACCCTTGCACCGCTTGCCAGCAGTCCGTCAGTTGCTTCACTTGGTACTGCTGATTGTCATCCAACGGTTCGGCCAAGTAGACCTCGGCGACTGTCCGGGCATTAGCGCCAATCACGGCGATCCGCCCGGCTGTGGAGATGTGGAAGGAGTGCCACAGCGGCACTGGGAACACGCTCTGCAGGTCCAGCCGTGCCGGATTGCCATCGCTGGAGAGGTGAAACAGCCGCGCGCGGGTGCCCTCCGGGCAGATGGTGTAGAGCCCGGCATCCACCCAATAGGTTTCGAATGGCTCCTCATCAATGGCAGCGGAGATGTTGTGCATCGCTCCCCGGAAAGCGTCCGGATCGGGCGCGTCAATGGCTGCCTGCGCGTCGATCAACCACAGGTCGGCGTGCGTGTACATCTTGTCGTCGCGTTCCTGGTAAGACACCGCTAGCTGGCGCCCGTCGGGCGCAAGGGCTGCTATCCACGCAGAGCGGGGCAACTGCAGGCGAGTGATCTGGCCGAGGTAGGACAGGTCTTCCTCTTCGTCGGGCGTGGCGCCGGGCGCTGTCCCTTTGCTCTCCGCTTTTGCTTTCGTCTCTTTCAGTTTCTCGCGGTGCACGTGCTCGGCCAGAGCCGCCTGTGCATCGAGGCGGATGCAATACGCGCGCTTGTCACGATAGTATACCAGGTCCTCCCTCTTCCAGGTGTTCACGTATATGGCGTCGCCCATGGGGGAGGGAATCACTTCGCGGATGGCCGGCCGTCCGTGCAGCAACCGGCTCAATTCAACGATCGGGGCTACCAACTCCTTCGCCTCGTCCTCGGTGGCGGCCTTTACCTGTGCCTGATATTGCCGCAGTTCCTCCAATCCGACGTAGTACAGCGCCGAGGGGCTGTCTTCCTGCTCGACGTGGGTGTACTTGCCAAAACGGTCCGCACGTGGCTTGTTCTCGTCGCGCTCGGGATGGCGCGCCCGGTACAAGAGGCCGCCGGCAAAGGGCTTGAACCACTCCACCCCAGTCTTGTGGTTGGTCACCGCCCATCCGTCGCCGGTCAGGCCCTCGTATAGATAGACCTGGGCCTTTTCAGCATCGCCTTCCGCCCGCTTGAGCAATGCCAGGGTCTGATCGTCCAACCACTCCATCTGCAGCACGCTGCCTGAGCGGTTCAGGGGGTAGGTCGTGCCGTCCTCCAGGTCGTGAAGGTGGCAGACGGTGTCATAGCGGTTCTCGTTCCAGTTGGTGGTGCGGATGCCGATGGCGACGCGGAGGCCGCCAGGGGAGATCTTGACGGTTGTGGGGGTCTCGAGCATGATCATGTCCCGCAGGGTTGGTTGGTGGGACATGTCGCCTTCCGATGGTTCGTCAGCAAGAGTGGCTGGCACGGCCATGCGCTCCCTCCCGACCCTCATAAGGGTTCATCGAGGTGAAAACAGCGATCGAATCTGACGCTTCTGTTGGTGGCGGATCGTGATCTACTGCTAGCCTGCTACTGCGCGACGGCGACGACACCCACCATCCCGGCGCCGGCGTGCACCGACAGCCCTGGCGTCAGGTTGGCTAACAGGATCTCGTCAGGGCATCTTAGACTGGTGCGCAGCTGGGATTCGAACTCGCGGGCCTCGTCCGGAACGGCGATGTGCATGATGGCCATCCGCTCGACTGGCCGGTCGCTGAGAAACTCTTCCGTGAGCTCGATGACCCGTGCCCAAGCCTTCTTGCGCGTGCGCACCCGTTCGAGCAGGTCCAGTTTGGCGTCGCGTGCTGTCAGGATTGGTTTCACATTCAGAATCGTGGCCATGCCGGCAGCCAGGTGGCCCACGCGCCCGCTCATGGCCAGGTACTTGAGGGTGGACAATGCGGCGTAAAATCGCGTCCGCTCGCCTACATCTCGTGCCCGGGCGATGACCTGGTCAACATAGGCTCCGGCCTTGGCAGCCTCCGCCGCAGCCAGGACCATGAACCCCTGAGCCAAGGCCAGGGTGCGAGTGTCTACCACGGTGATATCCCGATCAGGGAACATGTCGCGAGCGAGGACCGCGGCGCCATAGGTGGCGCTGATTTCGCCGCTGACGCACAGGCAGACGATGTGCTCCGCTCCCGCGCTCAGAGCCGTTTCGAATGCCTCTGCAAACTGACCCGGGGCTGGCGCCGACGTGGTCGGCAGCTTGCCCTCGCGGTCTACCCTGGCGAACAAGGTGGCGTTGTCGATCTCTTCGTCGCTCTTGAGCAACTCTTCGCCAAAGTGGATCATGATCGGCACCTGCTGGATGCCGTAGCGGTCGGCGACTTCTGCAGGCAGGCTGGCGTCTGTATCAGTAATGATGGCAATCGATGGCATCTCCCCCTCCTCGTTTGTGCGTGGTGCGGTGGGTCATGACTGGATTATATCACAGGCAGGGCTTGGGCACAAGGCACGATCGAAGACGTTGGAGGCACCGTCGAAATCCAGCTCCGGGCGGCCCACGCCGAGCAGGAGGGGAGGCGGTTTTCGGAGCTGCAGGAGTTACGAAGGTATTGAAATTGTCTCGGGTACGTTTCTGTCCACAGCTTCCCGGCGCTGAAGCACCGGGCTGAGGCTTGTCCTGACGGATAGGCGCCAAGCCCGCTGAAGCGGGCTATTCTGTTTATTTCAAGCGATTTAGGGCGCTGTAGTGTCCTTTGTCAACCTACCCGCAGGGCAGGCCTGCCCCGTAGGGCAGGCATGAGCCGTGGGTCCTAGCCGTCGGCGAACTCGGCTATTTGGACAGCTTGATGACCGCGTCCTTGGGCAGTGCCAAACCTGCCTCGACCTCTACGGCCTTGATGATGCCCACCGGTACCGGGCAGGCTGTGTGATAGCAGTGCTTCACGCCCATCTCCAAGCTGCGCGGGCCGCTGCCCCGGAAGGTGATCTCCTGGAACGGATCGACTTCGGTCAGTTCCGCTGCCAGATCCTTGATGGCCTGGCACTCGCTGTCAATCTCGATCTTGACCTTGTTCCCGTCCATTTGGGTCTTGACCGTGGCGCCAAAGCCACAGATTCCCGACTCGATCTCTGCGGTTGCCATCTGCTTCCTCCGTCGGTGGGTGGTGATGCCCGTTGCAGGCTCGGACCATCATAGCACAAAGACGTCCCATCGCAAACTGCCAGTAGCAAGGGGGCGCGCCAGCTTTGCGCCGCGTACCCTCCAGCATCCACCAGGACAGAGCTGGAAGGGGAAAAGAAAGACGCCACAGGCGGCAGTCCACCTGCGGCGCGATTTCGGCACTGGCGGAGAGGGCGGGATTCGAACCCGCGGAGGTGTTACCCTCACACGATTTCCAATCGTGCGCATTAGGCCGGACTATGCTACCTCTCCCCGGTCTGTGCAACTGGCGCATTATACCATCGTTGCCGGTGTGTGCCAAATCCACAACATGGTAAAGGCCGTGTGCCACGGCTGCGCGGCTGCGGTGGGGCGCGGTCGCGGGTTCGCGGGTGGGGAATGGGCATGCCGATCCCGTCGACGAATATTAAAATTAGCCCAAAACTTGGGGAAAAGGGGCCAGGGACTTGCGTTTGCAGGAAGAATCGTGTATAATGGTGTCAGAAAGTGGGTGGTAGTGGAGGAGAATGGGGGACACCCCCAGGAACGCACTAGAACAGGTGTTCGGTGGATCAAAAGTTTCTTGGTGAGTACGAACATGCGATCGACGATAAGGGACGGATGACAGTTCCGGCCAAGT
>JASFLR010000028.1:0-11984 GCA_050117995.1 Anaerolineae bacterium | reverse complement strand
GGAACTGTACGAACAGATCCGAAGCGGTACGCTTGCAGCGCGGGCGCCGTCTCCTTCTTTGCGCCTCACCCACACTGCACGCCTTCCCTTTTTTCTTGAAGGCAAAGCCCATCAGGTCGAAACTCCCCCCTTTGTGGCACGCGAGTACGAGTTGGCCCAACTGGACCGGTCCCTGGACCTGGCGCTGGCCGGTCAAGGCCGCGTGGTGTTCGTGACGGGTGAGGCGGGCAGCGGCAAGACGGCCCTTCTCCAGGAATTCGCCCGACGCGCCGAGGACGCCCATGTTGACCTGGTCGTCGCCAGCGGGAACTGCAATGCGCACACAGGCATTGGCGATCCGTACCTGCCCCTGCGCGAGGTCCTGGGGCTGCTGACCGGCGACGTCCAGGCCCGATGGGCGGCGGGGGCCATTACCAGGCCACACGCCCGCCGCCTCTGGAATATGCTGCCACTTGCAGTGCAGGCTCTGGTAGAAGCCGGGCCGGATCTGATCGATACCTTTGTCCCCCGTGCCGCTTTGCAGGAGCGTGCCATGATGGCTGCGCCCGGCCAGACGGATTGGCTGCTCCGTCTAGGTGCGCCGGTGGAACACAAACCGGCCGGCCCCGTCTTGCCCAGCCCACAGCAGAGCCACCTTTTCGAGCAGTACACCCAGGTGGTGCAAACCCTGGCATCCCAAGCCCCATTGATGCTAGTGCTGGATGACCTGCAGTGGGCCGACCTGGGCTCCATCAGCTTGCTCTTCCATCTGGGCCGGCAGTTGGCCGGTAGCCGGATCCTGATCGTGGGTACGTACCGCCCGGAAGAAGTGGCCGTGGGTAGGGATGAGGCACGGCATCCGCTGGCGCCCGTGGTCAACGAGCTCCAACGGCTCTTCGGCGATGTCACGGTGAGTGTGGATCAGGCCGAACGCCGCGATTTTGTCGAGGCAGTTCTGGACAGTGAACCCAACCGGTTGGGCGTTCCCTTCAGGCAGATGCTCTACCAGCAGACCCAGGGCCACCCGCTCTCCACCATTGAGCTGTTACGAGGCATGCAAGAACGGGGGGACCTGGTGCAGGACCGGCAAGGCCGCTGGATTGAGGGACCAGGGCTGGACTGGGAGACGCTGCCGGCCCGGGTAGAGGCGGCGATTGCCGAGCGCATCGGCCGCCTGGCTGAGCCATTGCAGGATACCTTGCGGGTGGCCTGTGTGGAGGGTGAGGAATTCACCGCTGAGGTGGTCGCTCGGGTCCTGAAAACTGACGGGAGAGAGATGGTGCAGCGCCTGAGCAACGAGTTGGACCGCAGGCATCGCCTGGTGCGCGCGCAGTCGATCGAGCAGTTGGACTCGTGGCGCCTGTCCCGCTACCGGTTCAGGCACTACCTCTTCCAGAAATACCTATACGACACCCTGGACCAGGTGGAGCGGGCGTATCTCCACGAGGACGTGGGTAACGCGCTGGAGGCGTTGCATGGCGTCCAGGAGGGTAGGATGGCACCGGAAGTGACCACGGCAGGGGTCACGCATGTCGCTGCAACAGCAGCCACCGCAGGTACTTCGGCAGTAGCGGTTCAGCTGGCTTGGCACTTCCAGGAGGCAGGGATCCTGCAGAAGGCGATACGCTATTTGCACCAGGCCGGGGAACGAGCCGTGCAATTATCCGCCTTCCAAGAGGGAATCGCGCACCTGATCAGGGCGCTGGAGTTGCTCGTGAACCTGCCGGACCCTGTCGATGCGGAGGGCTACCTCAAGCGCTCCAAGCAAGAACTTGCACTAGAACTCTCCCTTGGCAGGGCACATATGGGCGCGGAGGACAGGCCAATCCGAGGAATGATCCAGGCGTACACCAGGGCCCGCGAGCTGTGCCAACAGATCGGCCAGACATCGGAGTTATCTGGGATCGTGGGCCAGTTGGCAACCGCTCATTATGTGCGGGCTGAGCATCAAAGGGCGCTAGCGTTTGGAGAAGAGGCGCTCAGTCTGGCCCAGCGGACCGGAGACCCTCTGCTCGTAGCGCTGGGTCACTGGCGCCTGGGATATGTCCTCTTTGCTCATGGAGAATTCATAGAAGCCCGCGCCCATCTCGAGCCGATGCTTGCCTTCTACGAGCCCCAACATCACCATCCCTTCGTGCTCCTAAGTGGGTCCGATGCGGGAGTGAGCGCTCTGGCCTACGATGCCTGTTGCCTGTGGTGCCTCGGTTACCCCGAACAGGCATTGAGCAGAAGCCGGGAGGCGAGGGCCTTGGCTCGAGGGCTCGAGCACCCCTTCTCCCTGGCCGAAGTTGTCTTCTTTGCGGGCTGCTTGTTCCATGTTATGAACCGCAATCCGCAGGCAGTCAGCGACGACGCAGAGGAGCTGGCGCGATTGGCAGGTGAGAAGCTGATGCCCATGTGGCTCGGCATGGGGATCCGCTGCCGCGGCGAGGCATTGACCAGGTTGGGGCAGGTCCAGGAGGGTATGGCGCAAATGCGCGAGGGTATGGCCAGCCACCAGTCTCAAGGTGTCGGATTCTGGTTCACGGGAACCCTTGGCGCCTTGGCAGAAGCACAGGCGAAGGCAGGCCACCCACAGGAAGGGCTAGTCACCCTGGCCGAGGCATTGGGACTGGTGGAGCAGACCGGTGAACGCTGCTGGGAAGTGGAACTGTACCGCTTGCGGGGGGATTTGCTGCTCACACTGGGCAATGAGGCTGATGCTGAAGCCAGTCTGCAGTGCGCCGTTGAGGTAGCGCGTCGCCAGCAGGCCAAGTCGTGGGAGCTCAGGGCAACTACGAGCCTGAGCCGGCTTTGGCATAAACAGGGTCGGGTTGGCGAGGCGCGCGAGATGCTCTCCGAGATCTATGGCTGGTTCACTGAAGGGCTCGACACGCCCGATCTACAAGAGGCCAAGGCACTGCTCGAACAACTATCGTAGGCCCTCAGTTTCCAAACGAGCCGTCAGGACCCCGCTGTCCGCATCGGATTGTGCCCCTCCGCTCAGGGAAGATGCTTCACAACCACTCGGAACTAGCCTGTATCTACTTCCATGCGTGGGAAGTCATCGGCAATGAGTTCTTCTGCACCATCAGTGAGGCAATTGTGGACCAGTTGATGCTTGACGGTACGATCTCATAATAACGACGCGAGGAATCGCTCCGTAACATAGGTCGCCGCCTGTGCTGCCGGAGACCAGGCAGGCTTGTATAGATCAAAGCCGTGCTCGGTATCGGGCAGCTCCAGCAGATAGGAAATGGCCCCTGCTTTGAGCAAGGACTTGTGGAGCGCAATGACCTGTGGCACTGCTCCGCCAAAGTCGTGACCTCCCTGAAGCAGAAGAGTCGGCGGGCAGCTTCCTGAAGCATAGTTGCTGGGGGAGGCGAGTTCGTAGAGTTCGGGTACCTCCATTGGAGTCCCGCCCATCAGGCTTGGGAGGAGACTATGAACAGGGATGACCTCTAAGCCAGTTCGCTTCTCAAGATAGCTCATGAACGCACGCTCAAGGCGACGCTTTCCAGTTAGCGCAGGCAGTTCCCGGAACTGATCGAATTGCGCCCGCAGATTGGTGGGTCCGTAGTAGGAGACAGCCGCACACACAGAGGTGTTTGTTGGAAGGTGAGGGGGATCAAAGCGCGGACTACCGACTGTATAGGCCGCAAGAAGTGCCAGATGGCCCCCTGCGGATCCTCCCATGACGACAACCCGGTCATTCTGGACCTCTAGCTCATCCGAGTGCTGCTTGGTCCAGGCGATGGCGCGTTTCACATCGCCCATCATTCCAAATATGTCTACTGCGGGAGCCAGCGAGTAGGCAACGTCGACGATCACATGACCTTGCCACGCGAGATGCTTGAAAAAGCGACGGGTACCGAAATCCTTGTCGGCATAGTGCCAGCCGCTGCCATGAAGGAAGACAACTCCCAGACCGGAGGGCTTGACTGACCTGGGAAGTGACCAGACATCGACAAGGACCTCTTCGCCTGTCTCCGGATTCCGGCCAATCGCGACATCCCGTCGGCAGGGTGTGTCCGGAGGTTCTCGCCACAAGCCAACCCAGGGCTGTGGCAGCATTGTGCCTGTGGCCCCTCGCTGCAGGGTCCGGCGCGCCTCAATCTGCTGGGCAACACGGCGGCTGCGAGTGACCAGTCGGACAACATGCCTCGATCCAATGGCCATGGCTGCAAGCCCAAGGCCGAGGGATAGGAGGTCCTGGTACAAGAGCCAACCTCCCACTGCGGCTAGGCCACCCAGGACAGAGAAAAGGACGATATATGTGCCAGCAAAGAGCTTGGGAATGAACAGGCCCAGCCGTCCCCAGCCCGACCTGGGCCGGACAAGCGTGAGGCTGGATACAAAAAACGATAGGAAAGCAACTATACGTAGTAGATATATCACACGATGCTCCGCAGAGACTGGCTAACTGCCACCAGCCAATCACACATTATGTCGAAACAGTTTTGCGAGACTGTTCCAGACTACCCACAAACAATATCCTCGGCTATTCTCTGAGCGACAAGCGTGCCACAATCTCGTCGTCCTCCCACTCGTTCGTTTCCACGAAGCCAAGTTCACTGTAAAGACGTTTTGCCACGAAGTTAGCCGGCTGATAGGACAGCGCAAAGTCCCTGTACCCATGCTCCTCCCCTAGAACCCTTATTGCGGATTGCACTGCACGCCTGCCATATCCGCGTCTCTGCATATCCTGGTCGACCATGAAGCCTCCCAACCAACAGCTTCCATCGGCCGGGTCCACGGCCCACATCATGAATCCGATTACCTGCTCATCCGAGCAGATCGCCAGGGGATGCCAATCGCCTCCATAACAACAGAGAGCTAGGTAGTAGCATGGCTCGGCAACGAACTCACGCTGAGCTTCAGATACCCTCAGTTTGACAACTTCGCGCCAATTGTCGTGACCGACCGGGCGCAATGACACTTGGACGTCACCGTTTTCTGTAGCCTTCGACTCCATCTGTTGTGTTATTCCCTCCCATGTTGAAGTGAGCTTGCCAGCCGGCTATCGAGCAGGGCCAAATACCTCGGCCTATCCAACTGGTTTTCTGATCTGAACGCGTCCTCTCAGTTGCGGTGCCATCCCGTACCGGCTGCCCACGGTTGACGGCTACGGGCGAATCTCGCCCATCCGATCCGTCATGAACGAGGCATTGATGGACAGAATGAGAAGAACGATGGCGAACACGATGACCGGCACCTCCCATGGGTGCCCGCCCAGCTTGAGGCCAGCGAAAAACGTCACCTCCAGCCAGGCATTGGCGGCTAGGGTGAAAAAGGGCAGGATGGTCAGGAACAGGATGGGCGCCCACTGCCCAACCGTGTGGCGAGCGTGCCGGAAGAACACCAAAGCCAGGACAAAGCCCAGCCCCAGCGATATCCCGACCTCGACTGGCACAAAAGAGCACAGGACCCCGATAGAGGTGGCGATGGCTCCACCCCCCTTGAAGCCAAAGAAGACCGGCTTCCTGTGTCCGAGGATGGCTGCGGCTCCCACCAGGCCCAGGACAACGTGCTTCAGGGCGCTGCTCTCGGGATGAAAGACCAGAGCGGCCAGGAGCACGGGCGCCATTCCCTTGAGGACGTCAAGAAAGAATACCAGGAACCCCCAGCGTTTGCCTACGTTGCGACTGACGTTGGCCGCCCCCGGATTGCCATTCCCTACGGTCCGGATGTCGATGCCGGCCACGACCCGGCTGACCAGAATGGCATAGCTCACCGATCCTGACAGGTATCCGATGATAGCCATGGCAATGGCGACAACAATCTGCATGGCATTCCTCCTCGAATGCCATTCTACCATGGATACGAGCTTGCGCCAAGCACGCAGATCAACGCCCCGGTGCAGGGGATGACCGGTCTAGAGGCAGGATTACGGCCCGACGAACTCGTACCCCAGTTCGCGGAAGAGCTCAGCCATGAGGGCCGCCCCTTCCGGACTGGTGTGAAATCCGTCATGAATCAAGCCCCTATCCTGGGGGTCTTCAGAACCATCTTCTCCCATGAACGCATCGTAGACTCTTGCTACAGGTATGTGGTAGGTTTCCGCTACCTCTATCACGTGCGCGTTTGCTTCTCTCCAATACCTGTTGAGGGTCTCGAACGCTCCTTTGGCTTTGCTCTGTCTGACATTGAACTGGTACGTGTCCTGTATGCGTATCAGCGCCTCGGATGGGCTGCGAAGCGAGACAATTTCGGCAATGATCGCATCCGTATCCTCCATGTAGGTTTCGAGTGCTTCGCGCAAACAGTCCTGATTGTCCGAACCGCCGCAGGCACCCGGGGAACCATTGAGGAAAGCCAGGCACGGATCCTCAAAGACATTCCACGGGATCTCAATGGTGATGACATCGGCTTCACGCAGCTCTTTCCGCAGCCAATTTGATGTACTCAGGCGTTGCAGCAGCCGGCTGCTATGCTCTCCACCGACGGTCCTGTCCTGGATGACCACTGTGACTCCCAGGTCTTCCTCCAGCATCTCCGCATAGAGTGGGATCATGCCCCACGTAATGGAGTCTCCCAGCGCGACGTAGGTCCATGTTGTGTCTCCGCTCGCGGCAATGGCGGTAGCCGCGTTCTTTGCGCCGGGCACAGCCGCTGGCCCGATAATGAGCGGCTCGTACCCCATCTCGGAGAGCAGCTGAGCGATGACGGCATCACCTTGGTCGCTGACGTGCACACCATCGCCGCGGTCGGCTATGTCCGGGAGACTGGGATCGGCATCCGGGCCATCGTACAGCGCGTACAGGTCCAGCACGGGAATGCCCCGTTCTGCACAGGACTCGGCCATGTACTCGTACATGGCAACCACGTAGGAGTTGTACACCTCAACATCCTCGGGCTGGTCCTTGTAGACACGGGCATAGAACTCGAGAATCCCGGGAATGATCGGCCGGATGAGGGTTTCTCCCGGGTCAGCGAGGGACGCGATCTCGTCCAGCAGGGTATCCCACTCTGCATGGGACTCCTCAAGCTGCTGGCGCAGGCAGTCCTGGTTGTCGGTGCCGCCGCAGTCTTTGTCAACGAAGAATCGCTTCTCCATGCGGGGCAAGTCGCCGCCTCCTACAGAAATGAGAACGATCTCAGCCTCCTGGATCGGTTCCCGGTACCAGGGGTACTTTTGCACGTTGGTGAGTAGAGATCGGGTTGATTCGCCCCCCACGGCCAGATTCTGGATCTCGACCTTGACGCCCAGGTCCTCCTCGATGAGAGCCGCGTAGGCTTCCGGCAGGGTGCTGTAGTCATCTGCCACCAGGCTGTCACCCAGCACTACCATGTCCCAGGTCGTGTCGCCGCTTTCGGCAACGGCGGTGGCTGCGTTCTGCGTGCCGGCCACGGCAGACGGCTCGGTGATCAGCGGCTCGTATCCCATCTCTGAGAGCAACTCCGCAGTGGACGTCTCCGGTGGGACGGCAGCTGACTCTTCAGTCAGCACCGTCGTCGCCGTAGGCTCGGGTGTGCCACACGTCGCCAGTAGCGTCAGAACAACCATCATGGAAAGCAGCACTACAAGGTCATTTTCCCTATTCATTCCGATCCTCCCTACTCTGATAGTAAACCTGTCTCGGGTGCGCTTTCATCCTTCGCCAAGTCTTCTGCACGCGACGCCAGGCCCGTCTGCTCTCGCAAGAAAGCCACGAGCTCGTCCAAGTGGGCAAAACCCATCCTCTGGCCGGAGTGCGGATCCTGCAAGGAGGCCCGCCAATGGATCGATGCGCTGCCCCTCTCTCGCCACAGACGCAGTAGATAGGAACGATAGCCCAACCCCTCTCCGGTCCCTGCCGGTTCCTTTGTCATCGCCGCTCCTGAACACTTGAATGCGGACACTATAGCATGCCCCCATTCGGAAAACATTCGGAAAGCGCTCGTGGATATTGCGTTCATCTCGGGCCGGGTGTATAATGCGACTGTTGCCGGATTCCGCAGAGTACACGTGTCGACAGGAGTCAGGATGCCTCGTCTCGCTGTGCGCTTGCTGGGCACTATACAGGCCACGCTGGGGGGAACCCCCATCACAGGCTTTGAATCAGACAAAGAAAGGGCGCTACTGGCCTTTCTAGCGGAAGAGTCGCAACAGCCTCACCGCCGTGAGAAGCTCGTGGGCCTCCTATGGCCCGAGTTCACCGAATCGGCAGGCCGCAACAACTTGCGCCGCGTGCTATCGAACCTGCGGAGCGCCCTCCGAGATCGCGAGCTACCCGGACCTCGCTTGCTACTGACCAGGCACCAGACCATTCAGCTCAACCCTGCTGCTGATCTCTGGGTGGATACTGGGGCTTTCGCAGCCCTCCTCGACCCGCCTACACAGCAGCCGATTCAGACGCTCGAACAGGCGACTTCCCTATACAGGGGCGACTTTCTGGAGGGCTTTTCCCTGCCTGATAGCCCCGCTTTCGAAGAATGGATGGTGTTATGTCGAGAGCGGTACCGGCGATTGGTGATGGATGCGCTGCACCGCCTGGTCGAAGAGCATGAGCGGCAGGGCCGATACGAGCGCGCACTGCAGCTGGGCTGGAAGCAGCTGGACCTGGAGCCCTGGTGGGAGGAAGCGCACCAGCAGCTGATGCGCCTCCTGGCCCTCAGCGGGCGTCGCAGCGAAGCGCTGGCCCAATACCACAGGTGCCGCCGCCTCTTGGCCGAGGAGTTGCACGTTGCGCCCTCCGCCGACACGATGAGCCTCTTTGAGCAGATCCGGGATGGAACCCTGACTGGAACTGCGCCGACACCGCAGCACCGCTTGGGCCCCACCCATAATCTGCCCATGACCACTGGACCATTTGTCGGCCGTGAGTCAGAGATCGCCGAGATCCAAGACCGTCTCCAAGACCCGGCCTGCCGCCTCCTGACCCTGGTTGGCGCCGGGGGTATGGGCAAGACCCGGCTCGCCCTGGAGGCTGTCGCTGATTGGATCTCTCAGCTCGAGGAGTACGCCTTGGAAGGGGTGACACTGGTTCCCCTGGCTCCGGTGCAGACGGCGGAAGCCATCGCCCCAGCTATCGCCCAGGCCGCCGGCTTTCCCCTTTCACCCGGTCGCGAGCCAGAGCAGCAGTTGCTGGACACCCTGGGGCAAAAGCGATGGCTGCTCATCCTGGACAGCTTTGAGCACCTACCAGATGGGGTGGAGCTCGTCGCCGAGATCCTCAGCACAGCCCCACAGGTCAAGGTCCTGGTGACATCGCGTGTCCGGCTCAACCTGCAAGACGAGTACTGCTTCCCTGTCACTGGCGTCGAGTTTCCACAGCAGATCTCCAAGGATGTGCACGAGGTCCGTAGCTTTGCCGCTGTTGAGCTATTCCTGCAGGCTGCCCGCCGCATCCAGCCCGGACTCGAGCTTGCAGACACAGATCTGGCCGGCATTGCGCGCGTCTGCCGCCTGGTGCAGGGCATGCCACTGGGCATCCTGCTGGCGGCTGCCTGGTCGGGCATGCTCCGTCCAGCAGAGATTGCCAAAGAGATCTCTCAAAGCCTTGACTTCCTGGAGGCTGAATGGCCCGATGTGCCCGAGCGGCAACATAGCCTCCGCGCCGTCTTTGGGCGGTCCTGGAATCTGTTGAGCGAGCCGGAGAGGGAGGTCCTCCAAGCCCTCTCTGTCTTTTCCGGTGGCTTTACACGGGCAGCCGCCCAGCAGGTCAGCGGGGCGTCCTTGTACCAGCTGAGGTCCCTGGCGGAAAAGTCCCTACTACAGGTCACCCCCTCAGAACGCTACCAGATCCACGACCTGCTGCGCCAGTTTGCCGCGGAACAACTCGACTCGTTGCCCGACGCAGAAACGGGCGCGCACGACCGCCATTGTGCGTACTATATGGCTGCCTTGCAGCGCTGGGGTGCAGACCTTACCAGCAGCCGCCACCAGGAATCACTGGTCGAAATGGAGGCGGAGCTCGGAAACGTCAGCGCTGCCTGGAGATGGGCCGTGGAGCGGGGCCAGATCGAGCAGCTAGGCGCCGCCTTAGAAGGGCTGCAACACTTCTATTGGCACAGTGGGCGTTATCGGGAGGGCATTCGGGCTTTCCGGGCGGCAGCGACGGCAGCGGAGGCCGCCGCCCGTGATGTCAACGACAAGGCCGCCTGCCTGAGGGTGTGGGTGCGAGCCTGGGCATGGCAGAGCAACTTCCAACGGGCGATCGGACAGCAGGAGGCCGCCCAGCAGCTCCAGCGGCAGTGCCAGGAGATCCTGCAGGAACCCACCCTGGCGGAAGCAGACACCCGGCTCGAATGCGCCATCCTCTCCATGTCCATGGGACTCACCGTGTGCATGGCCGACTATGCGCAGGGTAGGCAGCATTTCGAGGAAAGCTTCTGCCTGTTCCGAGCCCTCGACCACCGATGGGGGATGGCCTGGGCGCTGAACACCTGGGGCAGCATGTCCAAGTTCATGGGTGAATTCCAGGATGCCAGTGAGCGATTCAAGGATGCACTGACCATCTACCGGGCACTGGGCTGGCAACCGGGACTCGCCGACTCTCTCTCCCAATTGGCACAGATAGCCTGGCTACAAGGGCGCTTCGCAGAAGGCGAGCGCTTGGCCGGGCAGGCGGTTGCTACCGCCCGGGAAGCGGGCAGTAGCACTGAGTTGGCCTATGCTCTCTTGAGTCAGGGGGAGGCCCTGGAGAAGATGGGCAAGTTCTCCGAGTCACACGCTGTCTTCCAGCAGAGCCTGGCGCTCTATAGCGAACTGGGGCACCGAAATTACATCACCGAGGCGCACGCTTTCTTGGGCAGCGTCGACACGCACCGCGGTCGCTACCAGGAAGCGAGGGCTCAGGTGCGGCTAAGTCTCGAGCTTGCCCGAGTGCAAGGACCGCCATACTGCGTCGGCCTGGATCTCCTTCTGCTGGGCAGCCTTGACTTGGCCGAGGGAGCGTGTGCTGTGGCTCAGCAGTTCCTGCAGGATAGCATCGCAGTCTACCAGGAGATTGGAGGGCACCTGGACGATCTGAGCTGGGCGCTCGCCACGCTCGCCATTGCGGCTCATAGTCTGGAGGACTCGCCGGGGGCCCGGCAACATCTCCGCCATTCGCTTGAGCTGGCTCTGAAGTGTGGTGTGGTGCTGCCCCTACTGTGGGCACTGCCAGCCCTGGCCTTGCTGCTCGGTGCCGAGGGAGAAGTCGAGCGCGCAGTGGAGCTGTATGCCCTGGCCTCGCGCTACCCCTTTGTGGCCAACTCGCGCTGGTTCGAGGGCGTTGCCGGTAAACAGATAGCTGCCCAGGCAGCCACCTTGCCCGAGATGGTACTCGCCGCGGCCAGGGAACGCGGCAAGGCTCGGGACCTACATGCTACCGTTGCCGAGCTCCTGGCTGAGCTAAACAGGTAGACTCCTGGGCCCAGCCAGCTACCGATTCAAAGAGTCTGGCGTCACCTGGCTCCACTCATCCAAGACCGGATCAAAGATCCACAGCTCATCGCTGATCTCCTCCTTCAGCCAGTTGCCCGCAATGCCACCAAACAGCACCATCTTGTCCGCCCCCTCGTCGTAGACCATGGAGTGTAACCGCCGTCCCGAAGGATGGGTGGCCGGCGTGAGTTGGGTCCACGTGTTGCTGTTGTAATCATAGGCCCAGGTTTCATCACTGAAATACACATCACCCGCATGATGGCCGCCAAATAGGATAATCCGGTCGGTGCCGGGGTGGTAGACCATCGAATGGAAGCCGCGGTAGGAAGGCCCGCCCGTCGACTCAATGGCCGTCCAGGTGTTGGTCTCATAGTCGTAGGCCCAAACCGTCTCGTGCTCTTCGTCGCTCATGAGATCCACCGGCTCCCTCTCGTGCGCACCCCACATGATGATCCGGTCCGATTCAGCATCATAGGCCATGGCATGCCCCCAGCGATCGGAGGGGCTCACGTCAGGAGTCATCTCTGTCCAGGTGTTGGCGTCGTAGTCATAGGCCCAGGTATCATTGAGGTGGCCAGATTCTCCCGAAAAAAGGATGATCCGATCCGACTGGCTGTCGTAGGCCAGATCGTACCAGATGCGGAAGGTCGGTGGTTCCTCCGCCGGATTCGTCTTC
>JASFLR010000027.1:0-11994 GCA_050117995.1 Anaerolineae bacterium | reverse complement strand
GATGGTACGCCCCTGATCTACTACACACCAGCCCTGACCGAAACCAACACGGTGATGACCGTGGAGTTCATCTTTGACGAGTTCCCAAAGGAAGCGATTGAGAGCATTGCCCAAGCGTTCAGCACTGCGGCAGCCATTCCGATCTTTGCTGCCAAGAGCACCTATCTGGTGGCGGCAGGCGTGGTAACCAGTCTAGTCGGTCGCCTTGGCGAACACCTCTTTGACGGGCGCGCCCCTTTCTCTGTGACCGAGTCGTTGAGTTTCCTCCGCCCTGGCGACAGCGTACCCCAGCAGGGCTTCCATCTCATGACAATCGACGGGTTTGATCCGGAGTCTGCTGGGTGTGAGTTCAAGCAGGACACGGGCGAGCTGATATACGCGTCCAGTGGCGCGCCGTATGACGGTCCCCACCCCTACATCGTCTTTAGCCTGGACGGGCGCAAGAATGACGCCTATGACAAGTTCTCCGCCACTGCAGCGAGCGCCGCGCTACTGGAAAGATTCTATCACATCGGCGAGGGACAGGAGCAGCCACTGGATATCCTGATGGATGCAGTAGGCCTCTACAACGATTGGCAGTTCAAGGAAAAGGCCGAGGCCCTCAAGGCCAAGATCGATACAGCCGAGCCCGACTCTGAGGAACAGGCCAAACTGCAGGAGCAGTACGACGCCTATGTGGCCAATATCCAGAATGAGGATCTAAAGCCCAGGTAGTGATGGTGTGATCCGGATGGGCACATTTCTCGACGGTAGCCGGAAAATGCCCCAAAGCTGCGTTCAGTTAGTTGGGACAAGCGAGCGAGCGTCTGTGCACAGAATATGCTGCCCGCCAGCCGCGAGAACAGCACGTGAGCACGTCTGTTTGGCTGAGGGCAGGCTCATGGGGACCGGCGCCACCCCTGGCGCCCGGGAAGGAGGAAAATGAACGGTACATTCGCAGAATGGTTAGCGGAGTTGCTGGCAAAGATCAGGGCTTTCTTCACAGGGAATGGAGGGAATATGGACACGCAACCGAAATGGACGTTCATGGTCTATCTGGCTGGCGACAACAACCTGTCGGATGCTGGCGAGATCGACCTGCAAGAAATGGCCGCCGTCGGCTCTACCACCGACGTGAATATTGTGGCTGAACTCGACTGTATGGACGAGGATACCCACAGCAAGCGCTACTATGTGAAGAAAGGCGATCTCCAGGAGGTCGCCGATCTGGGCGAGACAGACTCGGGCGACCCGAACAACCTGCTGGACTATATCGCCTGGACCAAGGAAAACTACCCTGCCGACCAATACGCGCTCATCCTGTGGAACCACGGGGGCGGCTGGGACAAGTCATCCATCGATACCATCTCCCAGGAGGTGGAAACCGAAAATTACGGCCGGATTGAGGGCGCGGAGCGATCCAGCACCTCACTGGGCCGGGTGTTCTTCCGAACCACGCTCGAAAAGATTATGAAGCTAGATTCGGCAGAGGAGCGCGCCATCTGCAGCGACGACGGCAGCGGCCACTCGGTGGACACTGTCGAGTTGGGCAGGGTGCTGACCGAGACCAAGAAACTGCTTGGGCAGAAGGTGGACCTGATGGGCATGGATGCCTGCCTGATGAGCAACCTGGAAGTTGCCTACCAGGCCCGCGATTTTGTGAACTATATCGTGGCCTCCGAGGAGAATGAGCCGTTCGATGGCTGGCCCTACACGGCAGTGCTGCAGAAGCTGGTGGACGAGCCGGACATGTCAGCGGCTGACCTGGGAGCTCACATCGTCGATGCCTACATCCAATCGTATGCCAGCACAGACTATACGGTCACCCAGGCGGCAGTCGATCTATCCAAGGTGGGGGAAGTGGCCGACGCAATGGACGAACTGGCCGATGCGTTGGTCGCTCATATGCCCAAGGCACAGGACGAGATCTGGCGGGCCACGATGAAGCCGACGGCCAAATTCTGGTACAACACGCTATGGGATGTGAGCCATTTCTGCGAGCGGCTGGAGGCGGGCACGGAAGACGACGACGTGAAAGCCGCAGCGGAGAAGGTAAGGAAGTTGCTGGAGAAGGGCAACTATGTTGTCGCGGAAGGGCACCGCGGAAAGAAGGTAGAGCGCTGCGGTGGGGTCACCGTCTATCTGAAGGGTCCCCCGAGCGAATTATCCCGCTATTATGACGAGTTGGACTTTGCGAAGAACCATCGCTGGGGCAAGCTGCTGAAAGCATACCACGGAGAGGAGTAAGCCAGCGTGGGTCACTGCAGGCCCCGTGCGCGTAGCTTGCAGTGACCGTGCAGCGGCCCACCAACGAGTAAGAGGACTGAGACACCAACGGGTGGGCACAGTATGCCGCAAGCACCCGAGGATGATCTGGCTCCGGAACTCTGGACCGTAGGAGGAGACGCCGGTTCCCGAGGGACGAGGATATTCGGCCAGTCATTAGCCCGAACATATCTGGCGACTGGCACAAGGAAGGAGTAACGATGTCACCAACCGATGCATTTGCGGAAGCGGCTGCAGCCTACGCCGACGGGGTGCAGGTCCTGTTTGCCCCTTCGGGCGTGCCTACCGGTGAGCGCGGCGGCACGGGGCCGGTGTCCTATGAGGATCTGACTACTCAAGCCGAACAGCTAGCGCCGGTCTCGGAGCAACTCATTCGGGAGGCCGAGGCTCGATTGGAAGACGAGGATCCAATGGCGCGCATCCAGGCCTCGACGAGCCTCATGGCCAAAGCGTTCACCGACCTGCAAGTCAGCGCCTATCTGCTTCAGGCCGCCATGGAACAGGAGGAAGAGTACGAGTTCGCTGATGAGAGCACGGGACGGGAGCGGAGTCGATCCAGCATGGGACCCGACGAGGATCTGCTCAAGCTGGTAACCGGCGAGCCGGAGGCAGTGGTGCCCGCCCCTGACAGGAGCGGACGCAGTGTGCCGGGGAGCGTGCCTGACGCCCGTGTGGCGCTTTCCAACTCGGTCGACGATGCCATCGACCTGATCTCCAGCCGAGCGGGCAGGGTGGGCCAGTCGGCGCTGAGCGGGCTGGTGGGGATCGGCGCAACGGAGTTGGTCAATGCGGCTGGCATCGTGGGCATGGACATCGCGGAGGCATTGGGACAGGCCGAAAAGGCCACCAAGCTCTACGAGCTCTTCCGCACCTACATTACTAAGGCTGTCGAGTCGCTGATCGCGCTGGTCGGCCGCCCTGCGCTCGAGGCCGCTACCAACCAAGCCCTAGAGTGGGTCAACGAGCTGAAAGAGGGCAAGCTCTTTAGGGAGATGCTGATAAGGCTGTACGGCACCAGCCAGACCGTCGAGCAACTGCGCCTGGAGATCGCCGCCAGCCAGGCTGGACTGGAGCGATTCGTGGCTGCAATACAGGACGTTGACAAGTTGGACAGCGCCTTCCACCAGCAGATCAAACTGGCCGAAAAGCTATTGAAGGGGTTGCGCTTTGTGGGCGGTATCTCGGCTGCGGCCCTTCCGGCGAGCAAACTGATCCTGGCAGGGGTCTACATGGTGCTGGGCGTGTATATAGTCGCTGCCGGCGGTGACTATGTCGACTCGCCGCGCCTACAATTCCTTAACCGGGTACCTGGCGTGCGCCAAGTGGTGGAGGTCCGGTTGGCCATCGTGTAGGAGGCAACGCAATGGCGATGCGAACCTATCACGACTTTGTCCTGGCAGCGGGCGATGTCAACCAGGACATCCGCGGCATTCACGGTTTCTCTATCCAGGTGGTCAGCTCTCCCCTCGGCGGGACAGAACCTGAGCCGAGGGAGGTGCCCGACGGCTTTGCGCGACTCCTGGGCAAGCTCGACAGGCGCAAGCTGAACACGGACGAGGTCATCGAGATCGGGGAGGTGCTGGGCGAGCTCTTGCTGGGCGACAAGGCCTGGATGCTGCTGACTCGTTGCCTGGCCGAGGTGCTAGAATCGGAGCAGGGCCTGCGGTTGCGCCTGCAGCTGCCGCTGGAGCTGGCCGGATTTCCCTGGGAGTACGCATACCGCCAGCGTGGGGGTGGCGAGAAGGATCCTACCGGATTCCTGGCGTTGGACCCAAGGATCTCCTTCTCCCGCCAGGAAGCACTGGCAGCCAGGGCCAGCGTGGACACAACCCCGAGAGCCCGCCGCATGCTGGTGGCCATGGCCAGCCCGATAGACGAAGAGGAATTGGACCTGATTCAGGAGCGGGAGAATCTCCATCAGGCCTTTGAGAGCAGCATGACCAACATCGAGCTCGAATTTCTGGAGAACGCTACAGTAGAGGGTTTGGGCCGAGAGTTGCGCGAGCGGGTTGACATCCTGCATTTTGCCGGGCACGGCCGCTTCAAAGACGTGGGCCAGGGGGTGAGCTTTGGCACCACCACCGGCGAAGGGGCCGTCGTGCTGGTCGACAAGCAGGGCAAGTCAGCGCCGATGCCGGCTGAGCAACTTGCCGTGAACCTGCAAGGCAGCAACGTGCAGATGGTCGTCCTGGGTGCCTGCGAAACAGGCAAGCGCGACGCGGAGAATGTGTGGAGTGGGGTAGTAACTGCCGTCGTTGAGGCGGCAGTGCCCGCTGCGGTGGCTATGCAGTTCTCGGTGTGGGACGAGGCAGCGATTGCCTTTGCCCGGAACTTTTACCAGGTACTGGCAGCAGGATTTCCGCTAGACTATGCCGTGAGTGAGGCCCGGCGGGCCATCTTTAACCTTTGCCATCCACAGCGCGACCACATCGATCGCGGCCGGTACTGGCGCGATTGGGGGGTCCCAGTGCTGTACCAGCAGACGGATGGCGACTTTACGCTTGCGGCACTCACCCAGCCCAGCCAGCGGCGCGCGGTCGAGCTGTACTACTTGGGCAGAGATGCCTACTATGGACGCAGGTACGATCTAGCTCTGGACTATTTTGCCCAGGCCACCGCGGCCGATCCAGGATTTGCCGATGCCTACGAAATGATCTGCCACATACAGCAGAGCCTGGCCATGCGCGACATCAATCAGCAGAACTATGACGCCGCAGAGCTCAAGCTAATCAGAGCCCAAGAAGCAGCCCGACAGACCGATCCCCGGGATGCGCAGGCTGTAGCACTGCGGGGCTTTGTTTTCAAGTCGCTAGCCCAGGTGGCGGAAGGCAGGGGACGCCGCGCGCGTGCCGCAGCAGCGGAAGTTGGGAAGCTGGGGCGCGTCGAGCGGGCCAGGGAACTCGATGCCATGGCGGAGCGCTTTGTCCAAGAAGCAATGGAGCAGTATGCCGAGGCAGAGCGCACCTTCGAGCAAGCATTGCAGCTGGACCCCGACGATGCGGCCGCCCAGCTGGGGATGGGTAACGTGCTCTATGCCCGGGGCAAGCTGGACGAAGCCTATGCCGCCTGCTCACGGGCTATTGAACTGATGCCCAACTTTACCTCAGCACACCATGACCTTGCCTTGGTCTGCGAAGCGCAGATGAAGAAGCAGCCAGAGCATGCCGATGATTGGTGCTGTAGAGCACTGGCTGCCTGGTGGCGCACTTACCAGCTCATGCAGGGAGATGCGGCGTATGCTGCCGACTATGCCACCAAAACCGTTCTACCCAGATGGGCCTGGCTAATGGAACAATGTGGGCCAAAGCAGCCAAGCTCCGGAGATTAGGGTCGGGACTAGCCAAGTACAACGGATGCATACAATAAACGCCGTGCAGGCGGGCAGAGCGCCACTGGGGGAGAAAAACTATGCCGACCGTGTATCGTGATTTCGACATTGATGCTTTCGGCTATGAAGAAAGTACTGGCGCTGAGCGCTTCTTGGTGCGGGTGGAGTCGCAGGCCGGGGAGCAGTCGATCGGGGACGCAATGCCAGTTACGATCTCTGCCGATCTCAGGCGGTCGGTTAGGAAACTCAAGAACCGCAGGCTGAGTTTTGGGGAAATGATCGGCCTCGGACAGCAATTAGCTGACCTCCTCCTGCCCAGTGGAGCACGAAGGATGTTGGACCTCAGCCGCGCCATGCTGGGTCCAATGGAGAGGTTGCGCATCCGGCTAAAGCTTGACAGCTATGCCCTGTCCGACCTGCCCTGGGAGTATCTCTACCTGCCCGCGCCCGATACCCGCCCTGAGGAGCTAGGACCAGAAGGATTTCTGGTCCTGGACCGACGCGTGTCCCTTGTCAGGTACGAGATGATGGGGCAGCCCGCCGTGAGACTGGACCCTGTGGGCGCCGGCCCTTTGCGCATGGTTGCCTTGCTGGCCAACCCGCGAGATGCGGACTACCCTGCGCTGAATCTGGGAACCGAGCGCCAAAACATTGAGAAAGCCATGAGCAAGGTGCCTGGCATCGCGGTCGAGTTCTTCCCCGAGGGAAGGGTGATCGATCTCGAAGATGCGCTGACGACTGATGCCCATATCCTGCACTATGCCGGACACGGCGACTTTATGGGTGAGATGGGTGCCAGGTTTGGCACCCAGGAGGGCAGGGGCGCGTTGGTGCTGGTCGGAGAGGACGGCGGAGCCCAACTGTTTCCGGTCGAGAAGCTGGCCCTGACGCTGGTGGGACGCAGTATCCGCCTGGCGGTGTTTGGCGCCTGCAAGACCGCTCAGCGCGACCAGTACAACGCCTGGACGGGTGTGGCACCGGCCCTGACGCGTGCAGGCATCCCGGCAGTGGTGGCCATGCAGTATGCTATCCATGACACAAGCGCCACCACCTTCAGCCGGCGGTTCTACCAGGCGCTGGCAGCAGGCGAGACGGTCGACGCGGCCGTCACGGATGGGCGGCAGTCGATTATCAACCACAGCGATCTGGATGAGCGGGACTGGGGCGTGCCGGTGTTGTACCTGCGCACTTCCGGAGGGGTGCTCTTCCCTAGGCCAGAGCCGGAAGCTAAAGGACGGCGCGCAGGCCAGCAGGGAGTCTCCACAGGGCCTCCACAAGAGACGAAGCGTACGAGCGCTGTGGACAAACGCGCGTTGCGCGGCGTGATGCTTAGCGCCTTCGACACGGCCGAATTGGAGGCGCTTTGCTGGGACGCGCAGGGACTATTGCAGGATGAAGGTATCGACCTAGCCGTGAACCTGGAGATTGTCGGCGGTGGGAGCAAGATGGCGATCGTCATGAACCTGATCGAATACTTTGACAGGCGCGGGCATCTGGAGCATCTGGTCCAGGCTGTGCGCAACGCGCGACCAGGGATGATCTAGCGAACGATTCTGTTCCATCGTTGCCGCGTGCACGGTGAGGTCGATGCACGTGGTAGCCTGCAAGCCCGACCTGCAGCGTTGCCCGTTAGGGCATCGATCTATTCGGGCTTTGAGACCTCTCGCACACCATCTACGCTTTCATCACCACTACTCACCTTCAATGCCAGTCTGAAGTGAAAAAGCTACCAGAAATCTGGAGCGGAGCCCGGGCCTTGGCCGGAACCAGATCGCAAGTGCCACCAGGCAGCGACCGCGCGCACGCAGCGACAGTTGCCGGGCGTGCGGAAAGGAGGTGCAATTGGCCGAGTTGACACGGGAAGAGAATGGTGAGGCCGAACAATCCTGAGAAGTGGAAGGAGAAGGGTGAAATGACGGAAGAAATGGATCTGGAGAGAAGCTTTTCCCTTGCTGAAGGTGAGGCGTTCAAGGCTGGCAGCCTCACCGATATGGAGGTGGAGGGTGACTATACACACCTCGATTTCGGCGAACTCGCCGACCAGTACAAGCTGAGCGACGCATACAAGAACGTCCGCAATCTGGAACTCCGCTCCGACACGGAGATCGAATTGCAGACCTTTGCCGAATACCGTGATATACGCGCCCCCGCAATACGCGCGCCATTCGAGGTCGAGCGAAAGCGGAGACCCCGTTATCCTGCCGATGAGGGCTACCGAAACAGAAAGCTGCGCCATCTTTACCGACATGGCGACATGCTGGTGATTATTGACAGGACCGTCTACGACGCTGTGGCTGGCAGCATCGACCAGTATGTGCTAGATGTGGGCCGGGACGGCTACTGGGCGACCATTCACGTAGTCCAGGGCGGCACACCGGCCGACGTGCGGGACTATATCGCCAGGCGCTCGCCGGTGGGCGTTCTGCTTGTAGGCGCTATCGCCGCACCCTGGTACGAGATGGATAACGACTTTCACAATGCCCACGCAGAGTTCCCCTGCGACCTTTACTACATGGACACCAACGGGACCTGGACCGATCCAGATGGCGACGGCAAGTTTAGCGGTCACACTGGTGACATAATGCCAGAAATCTGGGTGGGGCGCCTGTACACGCCGACAGAAGGTGGGAACGACGCGGCCATGATCAATGACTACTTTGCGCGCAACCACAAGTATCGTCTGGGGCTGCTGGGGCACGCCCGTTCCGCCCTTGCCTTCGTGGACGATGACTGGCAGGGTTTTGGGGACTGCGCGTTGGATCTGCAGTTTCCAGCATCAGCGTTGACTGTCTACACTGCGCCCAACGTCACCGATGTTGATCTCTACAAAGCGGAGGTCAACTCGCTCCGGTCATGGGTTCAATTGTGCGCCCACTCTTCGCCCAGCGGCCACGCACTGAGGGTGTCTGGTGCCAACGAGTACGTGAACTATACCTACTTCCGGGACACCAATCCACCAAACAGCCACTATTATAACCTGTTCTGCTGCAGTGCAGGCAAATACACCACGCCAAACTACGTGGCTGGCTGGTACATCTTTGACAAAGCAGGCGGGGGACAGAACCTGGGGCTGGCAGCCATCGCCAGCAGCAAATCAGGCTCTATGCTCGCCTTCGAGGACTTTTACCGCCCTCTGGGCCAGGGCAGATGCATCGGAGATGCCTTTGTGGATTGGTGGCGGGCACGCGGCCCCAACCACGATCTGAATCTGCAGCGCTGGCACTATGGGCTGGTGCTGCTGGGCGATCCGACATTGACCTGGTGGAAAGGCGCCGTGCCAATGCCGGAGCAGCCACAGCCGGACGACGTATTCGATCACTGGCCCAGGAAGATGCAATTCCGGTGGGATCCGGTGAACATCCCTGGGGCCAAGTACACATTGGAGGTCGATGCCATAGGGGCGATCAGCGCCGGCAAGTGGGCCGAGGAAATCAACCGGACGTTCGGGATCTATCATAACATCTCGGGCTTTACCCATGATCACTCTTTCGTTGGCGCCCAGCGAGGCCGCTGGCGCGTGCGGGCCGTAATCGGCGGACAAGTCTGCTCGTGGTCGCCATGGTCCTACTTCAGGTTCACACGCTGACCCCCGACCCGGCCGTCTCCCAAAGGGATAGAGGTAAGAACGGGAGACAGGAGGGCACCGGGTGTCACGACCAATGCAGAACCAGGAAGGGGCCAGCGACAAGGAATTACTGGCCCTCTCCGGCTACTCTCTGAGCGGTAGCGCCATGGCTGGCCAGGTGCCCGGGCTGGCACAGGAGCCAGCATCGCCAGGAAAGGAGGTGGATCATAGAAGACAGACTGCAGGAAGCATCCACAGAATCCATTGGGCAGCGGATCATTGCCCCCTCGGTGACAGAGCTAGAGCTGGCCGAGTTGGTCAGCGGCTGCCATGCCTTTGCGTGGGACCTCTACCAAGTCCTGAGAAGCAAAGAGGGCAACCTCTTGGTCTCGCCTTTGAGTATTTCGTTGGCGCTGGCGATGGTCTATGCCGGTGCCCGTGGCGAGACGCGGGCGCAGATGGCACAGGCCTTGCACCTTACCCTGGGCCAGGATCGACTCCATCCGGCATTCAATCTCCTGGACTTGCAGCTCTCCGGTCGCGGCAAGGGCATGGGCAGCAGTAGCAAGGGCTTCCAACTCTCGATCGCGAATGCTATCTGGAGCCAGGAAGACACCAGGTTCATGGATCAGTTTCTGGACACCCTGGCAGCGAACTATGGCGCCGGTATGCGGCTGCTGGACTTTGCAGGCACACCGGAACGGTGTCGTGGCATCATCAATGCCTGGGCCAGCGACCATACCGGGGGTAGAATACGCGATCTGATCCCACCTGGGGCTATACGTCGTTGGACCAAGCTGATCCTCACCAACGCCGTGGCCTTCTATGCAATGTGGAGCACCCCGTTTGACGCAGCTCAAACTGTGGATGGCAAGTTCTTACTGCTCAACGGGAGCGAGTCCAGGGCCTCCATGATGCGCCAGACCGGGTCATTCGCCTACGCGGAACGGAAAGGGGTAAGGGCAATCGAACTACCCTATGCCGGGGAGGAGCTGGCAATGGTGATCTTGCTGCCGCCGACGGGGACATTCGAGGCGTTCGAGGCAGGGGTACAGGCAGAACAGGTCAGTGCTATCGTTCGAGACCTGACACACCAGCGCGTTGCTCTGACCATGCCCCGGTTCCAGTTCGCTTCTGGCTTTCGCCTGGCCGATGTGCTGGCAACCATGGGCATGCCTGCAGCATTCTCGGAGGGCGCCGACTTCTCCGGGATGACCGGAGGGCGCGACCTGTTCCTCGCCGATGTGCTCCACAAGGCATTCGTCGCCGTGGATGAAGAAGGCACGGAGGCAGCTGCCGCTACTGCAGCGATCATGGTGCCGACCCTGGCGCCGCGGCAGCCGCCGATCGAGTTCCGCATTGACCGCCCCTTCCTCTTTCTTATCCGCGATCTAGAGACCGGCGCGGTCCTTTTTGTGGGACGGGTGATGAGACCTGATACATCATGAGCGGGACTGCAAACTCATGCAGGCTACTGATCCTGAGGACCCGGTACACTGGTGGCTTTTCCAGAGGGCATGGCTGGATGCGATAGGTATGTACGTGGTAGAAAAGGAGGGGGTCATGGGGACCCCCTCCTGTCTGCATTCGTCTTTACACTCCGCACCGCGTTCGCGAGTGCTCAGGATGCGGAACGGTACCGGTGGATTGGCTGCAGTCTAGACCCAGCCCCTTAGCTTCATGGCCTCGGCGACGCGGGCAACGGAAACGATATAGGCACCCATCCGGTTGTGGACACCATATTGCTGCGCTGCCTTGTGCACAGCGTGGAAGGCGGCCGTCATCTTTTTGTCCAGCCGCGGATGGACCTCGTCCTCCTCCCAGTAGAAATCGTAGGCGTTCTGCACCTGCTCAAAGTACGAGACCGTCACGCCACCAGCATTGCAGAGAAAGTCGGGGATGACGTACACGCCATTGTTGTGCAGGATCTCGTCAGCCTCCGGTGTCGTGGGACCGTTGGCCAGCTCGGCCACGATCTTGGCCTTGACCTGGTCGGCATTCCAGGCGCCGATCTGGTTCTCCAGAGCCGCCGGGATCAGGATGTCCACATCCAGCTCCAGCAACTCCTCGTTGGTGAGCGGACCGGTATCCTCGCTGGCCCGGTAGGTGCCAACCGTACCCTCCTGCTGCTTCCAGGCCACGACCTTGTCGAAATCCAAGCCATTCGCGTCAAAAATGCCGCCCCGTGAGTCCGACACTGCCACGACCTTGGAGCCGAACAGCTCGGTGACCAACTTGTGCGCGAACTGACCTGCGTTGCCATAGCCCTGGACGGCGACGATAGCCTTGCTCAAGTCGATGCCCAGAATCTTGGCAGCCTCGCGGATGGTGTACATGCCGCCTCGGGCGGTGGCATCGCCGCGACCTTGCGAACCACCCAGGGGTATCGGCTTGCCGGTGATGACGCCTGGCACATTGTAGCCGCGCATCACGGCATACTCGTCCATCATCCAAGCCATGATCTGGGGCGTGGTATAGACGTCGGGCGCCGGCACATCCGTCTCTTCGCCGATGTAGTGACCGACCGCGCGGATATAGGCCCGGCTGAGGCGCTCCAGCTCGCCCATCGACATTTCCTTCGGGTTGCAGATGACGCCACCTTTCCCGCCACCCAGCGGAATGTCCACCACGGCTGTCTTCCAGGTCATCCAGGCAGCCAAAGCGCGGACTGTGTCGATGGTTTCGTCTGGGTGAAAACGGATGCCGCCTTTGCCGGGGCCGCGGGCATCATTGTACTGCACGCGAAAGGCACGAAATGTTCGCACGCGGCCATCATCCATCCGAACGGGTATGCTGAAATGGAACTCGCGCATCGGCTCGCGCAAGAACTGGTGCA
>JASFLR010000026.1:0-12172 GCA_050117995.1 Anaerolineae bacterium | reverse complement strand
GACAAGGGACTGTGCGGCAGTTACAACCATGCTATGATCCAGGCCGCATCGCGCTTTATCAACGAGCTACCATATCCTGTAGAGTTGATCACGATCGGCAAGCGAGGGCGGGACGCCATGTGGCGGATGGGCAGGGATATCATCGCCGAGTTCTCAGACCTGCCACCTCAGCCCCGGCTATTGGATATCACGCCCATTGCCCACATCGCGATTGATGGATTCGTCTCGGGAAAGTTTGACGTAGTCTACCTGGCCCACACCGACTTTATCAACACCCTCACACAGCGCCCTGCCATATGGCAGCTACTGCCACTATTGCCGCTGGATCTGGGGGTAACCCCGGTTTCCGAGCACCACGGGAGGGAGCAGCCGCCGGCTGGGACCGAATACATCTACGAACCCGATCCGCGGACCATTCTGGACACCGTTGTGCCGCGGTTCACCGAGCTGCAGGTGTATCAGGCGCTATTGGAGGCATTGGCCAGCGAGCACAGCGCGCGGATGGTTGCCATGCGCAATGCAACAGATAACGCAATGGACCTGTTGGATGACCTGACCCTGACCTACAATCGCGCCCGGCAGGAAGCGATCACCAAAGAGATGCTCGACATCGCCGGCGGGGCCGAGGCCCTGTCCCAGGCACGAGCACGAGCTCGATAGAAGGGTAATAGAATGGCTGCAAAGGCGTACGTACTGATCAGGACAGCTCCAGGCCTGACCAAGGCGATCTCCAGTTCGTTGCGGATCAGCCCTCTGGTCAAGTCAGTCGAGATGATTACCGGCGAATATGACCTAATCGTCACCATTGACGCAGCCAGTACAGACGAGATTCTCAAGACGGTTATGACACACATCCGCCCGGCTGCCGGGGTTCGTGACACGGTGACCTACCTGGTGGTGCCAGGCGAGGAACAGAGCTAGCGCTTTGCCCCTAGGCAAAGCAAATGAGCACTTGAGGAGGACTGATGGCAGAAGGAACCAAAGGCCGGGTCGTGCAAGTGATGGGCCCTGTCGTGGACGTAGAGTTCCCCAGCGGAGGGTTGCCTGAAATCTATGATGCCGTCTCAATCCCAAGGGATGGTGGGCAGATGGTTGTCGAAGTCCAGCAGCACCTGGGCAACGGCTGGGTCCGCTGCGTGGCCATGGACGCCACCGAGGGTCTGCGGCGTGGCATGGAGGCGATCAACACTGGCGCACCGATCTCGGTACCGGTTGGCACGGCGACACTGGGGCGGATCTTTAACGTTCTGGGTGAACCGATCGACAACGCGGGGCCAGTGGAGGCTGACCAGCACTACCCCATCCACCGTCCAGCCCCTTCTTTTGAGGAACAGGTAACCAAGCCCGAGTTCCTGGAGACCGGCCTCAAGGTGATCGACCTGATTGCTCCCTTTACCCGGGGCGGCAAGACCGGTGTCTTTGGGGGCGCCGGTGTGGGCAAGACAGTCATCATCCAGGAGTTGATCCGGACCTTTGCTACAGTGCACAAAGGCTACAGTGTCTTTTCCGGCGTGGGCGAGCGCTCGCGCGAGGGCAATGACCTGTGGTATGAAATGCGCGAGTCAGGCGTGATCGACAGCGTGGCGATGGTCTTTGGACAGATGAACGAGCCGCCCGGTGTGCGACTGCGCGTGGGCCTGACTGGCCTGACCATGGCCGAGTACTTCCGCGACGAGGGCCTCGACGTTCTGCTCTTCATTGACAACATCTTCCGCTTTGTTATGTCCGGTTCGGAGGTGTCGGCCCTGCTAGGGCGCATGCCCAGCGCCGTGGGTTACCAGCCTACCCTGGGTACCGAGATGGGCGACCTGCAAGAGCGGATCGTGAGCACACGGAAAGGCTCCATCACGTCGATGCAGGCCGTCTACGTCCCGGCAGACGACTATACGGATCCGGCGCCAGTGGCAACCTTTGCCCACCTGGACGCCACCATCGCCCTGGAACGCGCCATTGCAGAACAGGCCCTGTACCCAGCGGTGGACCCGCTGGGCTCGACCTCGCGCATTCTCGACCCGCGCATCGTGGGCGAGGAGCACTACAACGTGGCCCGCGAAGTGCAGCGCGTGCTCCAGCGGTACAAGGACCTGCAGGACATCATCGCCATTCTGGGCATCGACGAGCTGTCCGAAGAGGACAAGCTGGTTGTGGTCCGCGCCCGCAAGATCCAGCGATTCCTGAGCCAGCCGATGTTCGTCGCCGAGCAGTTTACCGGACGCGAGGGCCGTTATGTGACGATTCAAGAGACGGTCCGCGGCTTCAGAGAGATCCTCGACGGCAAGCACGACGATCTGCCGGAGCAGGCATTCTACATGGTCGGCGGCATCGACGAGGCAGTGCAGGCCGCTGAGGAATTGAGGCGCTAGAATGGCCCAGATACGCTGCGAGGTGGTGACCGCAGAGCGCACCGTGTTCGAGGATAGTGTGGACATGGTGGTCGCGCCCGGGATACAGGGACAGCTTGGCATCCTACCCCACCACGCTCCTCTCATGACATCCTTGACATTCGGCGAATTGATCCTCCGCCGGGAAGGCCAGGAGGATGAGTTCATCGCCATCGGTGGCGGCCTTATGGAGGTTGGCCCGGAGCACGTCACCATCCTGGCGGACTCGGCCGAGAGAGCTGGCGAGATCGATGAGGCTCGGGCTGAGGAAGCTCGTGCGCGAGCCGAGGAATTAATGGCCCAGAAGCGCCGGGAGGATGTGGACTTTGCGCGAGCTGAGGCCGCACTTCGCCGCTCGATGCTTCGCCTCAAGGTGGTCAAACGGAAGCGCCGAGCAGGGAGTCGAAGACGGAGTTCAGGCCAGTCACCCGAATCAGGACAGTAGGTCCATAATGGGGACGGGAAGGTTACCCGTCCCCGCAGTATGTAGAGAGAAATCGGATCAGGTGAGGGATAGATGCTAGCTAAACAGATTGGCGTGGACTTGGGGACGGTAAACGTCCTGGTCTGGGTCAAGGGCAAAGGGATCATACTCCAAGAACCTTCGGTGGTCGCCATTGCCGTACACGACAACAAAATTGTCGCAGTCGGTACTGAGGCCCGCGAGATGCTGGGCCGCACCCCGGAGACGATCGAGGTTGCCCGTCCTTTGCGCGATGGAGTGATAGCTGACTATGTCGTCACCGAGGCCATGCTGCGCTACTTCATCGAAAAGGTTGCAGGCCGACTGCGCTTGTTCAAGCCATTGATCGCCATCAGCGTCCCAGTCGGTGTAACCAGCGTCGAGAGCCGGGCGGTTCACGATGCAGCAATCCAGGCTGGGGGGCGGGAAGCCTACCTAATACCAGAACCGCTTGCCGCCGCGCTGGGAGCCGGCATGCCGGTGGAGACCCCCACCGGCAACCTCGTGGTGGATATCGGAGGTGGCACAAGCGAAGCTGCTGTCATCTCGATGAACGGCATCGTAGAGTTCGCCTCGGTGCGCGTCGGCGGTAACCGCATCGACGAGGCAGTGATCAGTTACGTGAAACGCAAGTACAACTTGATGATCGGCGAGGCGACGGCAGAGGGTGTCAAGATCGCCATCGGCAGCGCGCTGCCCCTCGAAGAGGAGATGAGCATTGAGGTCCGGGGACGGGACCAGGTATCGGGCTTGCCCAAGACGATCCAGATCACTTCCGGCGAGGTCACCGAGGCCATCGCCGAGCCGCTTAGCTCTATCGTCGGCGTCGTCAAGGGCGTACTGGAAAAAACGCCACCCGAGCTGGCTTCTGACGTCATCGACCGGGGGATTGTCATGACCGGTGGTGGAGCGCTGCTGCGGAACTTTCACACGCTGCTGACCAAGGAGACCGGAGTGCCGTGCTACGTGGCTGACAACCCCATGGCCTGTGTTGCACTGGGTGCAGGCAAGGCCCTGGAAGATTATGAACTGATCAAGCGGAGCCTACCGGCCTACTGATCCCACCCTACGACTGAATGTGAAGCGCCGCATGGCTTGTGACAAGCTATGCGGCGCTTCGTGTGTTCTGCTAGCCACGGGCTGGATGTCCCTGCCCGTCCGCTACAGATAGTAGGTCATCCGCTGCATATGCGTAACCGGATCGATATACTGGACCCGGACATCGGCCGGCACCGTTACCGTGATCGGCGCATAGTTCAGGATGGCCTTGATTCCACCCTCTACCAGCTGGTTTACCACAGACTGTGCCGCTCCCGCGGGCACAGCGACGATGGCAACCTTGACTTCTCGCTCCTCAAGCTGTCGGGACATTTCCGCGACATCGCATATCTCGAACCGGCCCAGGCGCTTGCCTATCTTCTCGGGATTATTGTCAAACACACAAGACACACGAAAACCCCGTCCCTCAAAGCCGCCGTACTGGAGAATCGCATGTCCCAGGTCGCCCGCGCCCACTACCGCCACGTTCCAGAGCCTGTCTACCTTGAGTATGCGCCTGATCTGATCCCGCAGGTGAGCGATGTCATAGCCCATGCCCTGCTTGCCAAACTCCCCAAAATGGGAGAGATCCTTGCGGATCTGCGCCGAACTGATGCCCAGCCGCTCCGCCAGGTCTTTTGAGGCTGTGACCGTCTTGCCCTCTTCCAGAAGATGGTTCAGCGCGCGCAAGTAGATGGGCAATCGCCCGATCACAATATCCGGTACTGGTTTGCTCTCCTTCATGACCACATGCTCCCTGGCGTACTATTGTGAAAACCCGCACAGACTCTACTAGCATGATACCACAATTCAGAATCGAGTGCAAACAGCGAAACCGGAAGATGTGCCGCAGGACTGTGCGAGGTGTGCCCCTGTGCCTGCCAGCCATGGTAGGATAGGCCAATGTGCTTTATCGGGCTGAACATCCCGGCTGCGCCTGGCTGAAGACTGCAGGTAGCCCGCGATTGATCGATCCCTAGTCCGACTTGGCAAGGTTCTTCAGCTCGTAGAGCTTGCTGATCGCCTCTAGCGGAGTCATGGCGCTGACGTCCAGCTCCTGCAACTCGTCGACGACAGGATTGCGCGTGGCAAAAAGGGGTAGCTGGCGGGCCCGGATAGTGCGGCGCGCTGAGCCAGGTGCGCGGGCCTCCTGCTCCAGCTCCTCCAATATCTCCTCGGCACGGTGGATGACCGGCTTGGGCAAGCCGGCGAGCTGCGCCACGTGGATGCCATAGCTCTGGTCCGCCCCGCCCGGTACGATGCGCCGCAAGAAGACCACCCGGTCCTTTTCTTCAGCGACGGCAACGTTGTAGTTGCGGACGCGCGGCAGCAACTCGGACAACTGGGTTAGCTCGTGATAGTGTGTGGCAAAGAGCGTCTTGCAGCGCAGGCGAGGATGGTTGTGGATATGCTCGACCACCGCCCAGGCGATAGAGATGCCATCGTATGTACTCGTCCCCCGTCCCACCTCGTCGAGCACCAGCAGGCTCCGCACCGTAGCGTGATTCAGAAGATTGGCGGTTTCCACCATCTCTACCATAAAGGTGGATTGGCCTGCGCTAATCTCGTCCTGGGCACCGATGCGTGTAAAGATGCGGTCCACCAGGGCAATCTCAGCCTGGTCAGCAGGCACGAAGGAGCCAATCTGGGCCATCAGCACGATCAGGGCAACCTGTCGCAAATAGGTCGACTTGCCCGCCATGTTCGGCCCGGTAATCAGGAGGATAGACTCCTCCTCGTTAAAGCGCGCATCATTGGGCACGAACGGCTCTTCGCGCTGTGTGATCTCGACGACGGGATGCCGGCCGGCGACGATGCGCAGCTCGCCATCCTCGACCAACCGGGGGCGCACGTAGCGGTGCATAAGCGCCACCTCTGCCAACGCCGCATGCACATCCAGCCGGGCCAGGGCCTGTGCCACCGCCAGCAAGCGGCCCGAAGCGGCAGCCAACTGCTCGAGCACCTGCCGGTAGATCTGCGATTCCAGGTCCTGGATCCGTTCCTCTGCATTGAGGATCAGCGACTCGTACTCTTTCAGCTCGGGTGTGATGTAGCGCTCAGCGTTGACCAGGGTCTGCTTGCGTACATACTCCTCGGGAACGCGATCTGTGTTGGCCTTGGTCACCTCAAGATAGTAGCCAAAGACCTTGTTATAGCCTACCTTCAAGCTCTTGATGCCTGTACGCTTTCGCTCCTGCTTTTCCAGATTGGCCACCCAGGACTTGGCCTCGCGGGAAGAAGCGAGGATATTGTCCAACTCTGCCGAAAAGCCCGGGCGAATGACGCCTCCTGTGCTCAAGGTAGCAGGCGGTTCGTCCACCAGGGCCTGCTCCAGCAGCGCCACCATGTCCTGGCAGGGATCCAGGGACACGATAGCGCCGAACAGATCTGCTCCCTGCTCCATCTTTTCCAGCAACGCTTGGATCTCGGGTACTATCAACAGGCTTTCGCGGATACCCAGAACGTCGCGGGGCCCAGCTATGCCTTGCACAACCCGGCTCGTCAGCCGCTCGAGATCAGCCACACTCTTCAAGAGGTCGCGGAGCCGAGTGCGGGCAGGTGTATCGTGGTAGAATGCCTCCACCAAATCCAGCCGTCTGTTGAGACGGTCCAGGTCAAGGAGGGGATGGGCGATCCAGCGGCGAAGCAGCCGCCCGCCGATGCTGGTGACGGTGCCATCCAGGACCCCTAACAGCGATCCCTGTACCGCTCCCCGACGCAGGGTCTCGGTAAGCTCCAGGTTGCGCCGCGTCGCCGCGTCCAGCGTCATGTACTCCTCTGTCGAATAGGTGTACAGGCCGGAAAGCTGGGCCAACTTGGCGCGCTGCGTCTCTGCCAGATACTGCAAGAGCGCCCCAGCAGCCTGCACGGCCAACGGCAAGCCGCCGAGCCCGAAACCATCCAAGCTGGCTACCTCAAAGTGATCTTGCAGGGCATGTCGCGCCGTGTCCAGATCGAAGCGCCAGCGTTCATACTCGGTGAACACAGGGCCGGCAGAACCCCCATTGCCCTGCTGTGCGACCAGCGTTTGATCATAGGTTACCACCTCAGCCGGCCTGAGTCGCTCCAGCTCTTCGCTCACCAGGCGTACCATATCACCGCCGGAAAGCTGGGTTGCGGCAAACTCGCCAGTGGTAATATCGGTGTAGGCTAGGCCAGCGCGTTTTTCGTCTACGATCAGGGCCGCCAGGTAGTTGTTGCGCCGCTCCTCCAGGAGCGAGGGCTCAACCACCGTGCCCGGTGTGACGACCCGCACCACCTCCCGGTCCACCAGGCCTCTGGCAGGAACCTCGCCCACCTGCTCGACAATGGCGACCTTGTGCCCTGCCTGGATCAGTTTGGCGATATAGCCCTCAACCGAGTGGTACGGTACGCCAGCCAGAGGCACCCGCTGATCTTTGCCTACTGGCCTGGAGGTTAGCACGATATCGCATACCTGAGCCACCATCTTGGCGTCGTCGTCAAAGGTCTCGTAAAAATCTCCCAGGCGAAACAGAACGATCGTCCCGGGGTATTGTTTCTTGATGCGAAGGTACTGCTTGCGCATCGGCGTAGTCATGCCGCTAACTCCTCGTTGGGATCATCCACTGCGGTGCTATTGTACCATCACTACCCCAGGCCTGCAACATGAACCCTCCCTTCCCAACATCTTCTGGATGCAGGTGTCACCCTTGACAGGAGCCAACGGCTCCTGTACAATGGATCCGCAGAGTGTGAGAGTTCCTGGTTGGCAGGTGCCCAGCCAGATCTTCAGTTCATCGTTGGTTAGGTCTTGGCGTTGAGTGCCGGTATATGGAGCGCGCCTAGAAGGCTTCATTGTCGGTAGAAGACACCGGGGTGGGGTTCAGCCTAGCGAACCCCCTCGTGTAGAGGGGCATCGCGTTCCTTAAGCGCGTGGGGCACGCCAATACAGACTCTGAAACTGTTTCCTCGAACTCGATGCCTCGTCCCCCCCCTCGATCGTTTCCCGCGTTGTGAAGGAGAAAGGAGAAGTCTATCAACGAAAGCTGCACTATATCGTGGGTACTCTGCGAGAGTTGTCCAACTATGGTACTCATCGGGGAGACGAAGAGAAAGGAATGGGAACAATGATGAATAGGAAGAAAGCCCGAATCACACGTGGCACGGTGCTGATGGTAGTTGCCGTGCTGAGCTTGATGTCGGGCGGGTTTGCCAACGCCCGTGAGGTTGAGAAGGCTGCAACACCGCAGGATTGGATCCTCGCACGCGCGGCCGAGCTGTCCGGACGGGCAAGAAGCGATCTCCAAGTTCTCAGCGTCGTCACAGCGAACTATCGGTCGTTAGGTGATGAAGCGATCACCGGCAAAGTGTTCGATCCCGTTAGCGACGAGATCCTGGTCGTGTACGTGGATCAGAAAGGGAATGGCATCGACCGCGACATGCAGGCCGAGGAGCTGGCAGCCAAGATCGCTAGCGGCCCGATCGACGCCAGACTTCGGGAACGGCTGGCAGCGGCCTCTCCGGAGGAGATGATCCCGGTGGCCTTCTGGGTACCGGGCACACGGCCAAAGATCGACAGGCCTGAGATTGGCGCCAGACAGGAACAGCTTGCCGCCTGGGAGGTCGAGGCAAGAGCCACCCAAGCGGCAGCGTTGGCGGTCGCAAAGCAGAGCTTCCTGGCCGAGATGGCTGCGACCGGGTTCGAGCCAGAGCTTGTGCCCGAGACGTCGGCGGCCATCTTTGCCACCCTGCCGGCCAGCACGGTAGGGTCGCTCGCGGCGCACCCGGACGTGGTTCACGTCTTTCTGAACGAGGGGCGGATGGAGAACCTGGGTTCGGGCCAGGGAGACCCTACGCGCACCAGCCGCGGATACCTAGTCCACGAATCCTACGACGCGAGCGGGGCAGGGATCAACGCTGGCGTGCTGGAGTGCTGCGGCGAGGTGTATTGGGCAGACAGCTATCCAAACGGCTATGGCGGGCACCCGTACATGCGCGGGATCAACATGCAGAGCGTGGGCATCTGTCCGAACCAGGCGCACGCCACGGCGGTGACCGGCCTTCTGAACAGCGGGCACACCGAGCACCGGGGTCAAGCATACAACGCCCACATCAACTTTACCACCCCATGCAATGGCTCGTTCAGCGGAATCGTGGCCTCGATGGACTGGCTGGACAGCAATCCCGGCAATTATGCCGATCCCGTCAACCACTCCTACGGGGCCAATACATACGGCTCCCTGGGAGACCCCGTCAGCGCCCGGCTGGATGAGAGTGTATACTATGGCTACGACACCAACGTGGTGTCGGCGGGCAACCGCGGCAACCTCGATGGTTGGGTAGAGACGCCGGCCATCGCCTACAACGTCATCGCCGTCGGAAGCATCGACGACAAGCAGACCTCCACGTGGGCCGACGACGTCATGGCGTCCAGCTCCAGCTATTTGGACCCGGTCTCGACCAGCGGCGACCGGCAAAAGCCCGAGGTATCGGCCGCTGGGATGGGACTGGACAGCGCCATAACCTCTGAACCGTGGATCGGCTACACAGGTTCTGGTGGCACGAGCTACTCAACAGCCATCGTCTCGGCAGCCGCCACTGTGGCGATGGAAGGCAACAGCCTACTCGGAGGCTATCCGGAGACGGCCAAGGCCATCCTGATGGCCACGGCCTTTAACAATGTCGAGGGGTACTGGGGGCTCAGTGACGTCGATGGCGCCGGGGGCATCGATGCCTATCGGGCGTTCCAGGTCGCGTACGATGGCACCGGCGGCGGCTTTGGCACCGGCTACCACAATTGCTCCGATGGGGATCTTGAGATCGGTACCTTCTCCGTCGGGGCGGGCAGGAAGGTACGCGTTGTGCTGGTCTGGTCCACCGATCCAGACTACGCGGACTATGTGAACCGTCCAGGCTCGGACCAGGATCTGGGAGTCGTAACTCCCACCGGGTCCTCGTACTATTCCGCCACCTGGGACAACACCTATGAGATTGTGAATTTCAGCAGCACGCCGGCCACTGGCGAGTACCACGTGTGGCTATATGACGTCCGCTGTTCAGAGCCAGCTGGCTACATCTACTACGCCTGGGCGTGGGCCGACGACACGGAGGCGATTTGGCTTCCGTTGGTCCTTCGTGACTGATGACGGCTGGGCTGTATGGGAATACCTTCCGGGATGCTGCCTCCTGCGGGGGCTTGAGCATCCCGGAAGGTCACCGGTCAACGCTCGCCGCCCATCAGCGCCCCGCGCGTAGAATGGTCCTGACTCCTTTGGGTGAAAGTCAGCGGCGCGGCCGTCTTGGGAATACCTTCGGGGATGCGGCCTCCTGCGTAGGCTTGGGCATCCAGGTAGGTCACCGCTCGACTTTGCAGCAGCCCTAGGGCACCCCAACCTGAGCCTTGCCATATCCCCACGCCCGTGCTATACTGTGAGGCAGACGAGTACCTGGCAGCTTATCTTGTTGCTCGTCTGGCAGACCCCACAGGAGTCTGCAAAGGAGCTAGCACCTTGTCCGATCGCAGGCGCCCCGTTGAGCTAGCCGCCCTGACCAGCATCGCTGCCCAGGTCAACTGCACCCAAGACCTGGACGAGATCCTGGCTGGCGCACTTCAGACCACGCTGGAAGTCATCGGCGAGGACTCGGGGGAGATCTTTTTGCTCGACGACGAGACCGGTGACCTGGTACTACACACGCACGTAGGCCTGTCTCAGGCGTTTGTCACCTCCGAGTCGGTCGTCAAGTCCGGTGAGTGTATCTGTGGCCACGTCGTCCGCTCGCAAGAGATCAGCCTCATTGCCGATATCGCGACCCACCCCATGCGCAGTCGCTCAGCCTGTGCCAGGGAGGGGTTCATCTCTTGCGTGCGTCTGCCGCTCCTCGCCCGGGGAGAGGTCCTGGGCCTGCTCAACATCCAGAGCCGAAATAAGCGAGAGTTCACACAGGAAGATGTGGACCTGCTGACCGCCATTGGCAACCAGATTGGCATCGCCATCGCCAACGCCCAACTCATCGACGATGCAGAACGCCGCCGTGCCACCCTGGACAGCGTGATGAACAGCATGGTGGACGGTCTGATCCTCACGGACAGGCACGACCGCATAGTCTATGCGAACCCGCGCGCCAAGGAGATCCTGGATCTGCCGGCCCTCGATGCAGCGCGGTCTACACTCGAAGACCTGGATCGCGCCATCGGCGAGCGGCTCGCCAGACCGAGGCGAACCTTTGGTCAGCTCCGGGCTGCGCTGGACAACCCCAAGTCCACGCCGACAGTGGAGCTGGCGCTGACCGCACCAACCTCACGGACGGTGCAAGCACGGTTCTTTTCCATACACGATTCCGGCGGCGGCCCACTGGGGCTGGGTATCCTGCTCCGCGACATCACCCGCGAAAAGGAGCTGGATGAGATGAAATCGCAATTGCTGGCGACGGTGAGCCACGAATTGCGCACACCGCTGGCAAGCATCAAGGGCTTCACCACTACCCTGCTGCGCGACGACGTCGAGTGGGACGACCCGAGTCGTCGCGAATTCCTGTCCATCATTGACGAGGAGAGCGATCACCTGACCGAGCTGATCGGCAACCTGCTCGATATGTCCCGCATAGAGGCCGGGACGCTGCGGGTGGAACGGGAGCCGACCGACTTGCGCCCAATCATCCAGGAAACCGCAGCCGAGTTCCGGATGATGACCAGCGCCCATGAAATCACCGCCAATCTGCCCACCTCACTACCTCTGGTCCTGGCCGACGCCCGCCGGGCGCGGCAGGTCCTGCGCAACATGGTGGAGAACGCAGTCAAGTACAGTCCCGACGGAGGGCCGATCATGGTCAAAGCTCAGGTCAAATCCTCCGAAGTGCAGATTAGCGTGTCCGACAAAGGGATTGGCATCGAAGAGCACCAACTGGAACACATCTTCGATCGCTTCTATCAGGTGGACAGCGCCTCCACCCGCCGGGTGGGGGGTAGTGGACTGGGCTTGTCCATCTGCAAGGCGATTGTGGATGCCCACCAGGGCAGAATATGGGTGGAGAGCCAACCCGGCAGGGGCAGCACCTTTCACTTTACGCTGCCACTGGCTCTATCCGAAGAGTCCCGATAGGAGGTGACGCATGACTATCAAGGGCACCATCCTTGCGGTCGATGACGAACCGCGCGTCATGAAGCTACTTGAAGCCAATCTCAAATCATCCGGCTATTCGGTGTTGACTGCTGCCGATGGCGAGGAGGCGCTGCAGATCATTGAGCGTGAGATGCCCGACCTGGTTCTGCTGGACCTGATGCTGCCCAAGATGGACGGCTACGCCGTGTGCCGCCGCATTCGCGAGTTCT
>JASFLR010000025.1:0-12216 GCA_050117995.1 Anaerolineae bacterium | reverse complement strand
CCTTGACTTGCATGACACGCACGGCTGCCAGATCGTTGATCGTCACCCGGCCATTGCCGTCGGTCATTGCCGCCGCTGGGCTGGGAGCAGTCAGCGCGGTGACCAGCGCCCCCGCGATGGGGTTGCCGCTCTGGTCCCGGACTCGCACCCGGACCGATCCGGTAAAACCGGCTTGCTTGACCGCCAGCGAGGCCGATGGCCAGGCATCCAGCCGTGAGATCTCGACCATCTTGGCCGCCTCGGCCCGGGCTGCGTCCAGATTGTTCGTGCCCAATGCGGCGTTGGCGTGTGGCAGGAGTTCGTTCATATAGCCCTGGACGGCGCGCATGGTGTCCCTGGCCTGTTGGTCTGGTATCTCGGCAATGGCCAGTTCGGCTTCCTGCAACGCACCGTTGGCCCGGTCGCGGGCCTGGCGCACCCGGTCGTGGAGCGCCTCAATGGTCGGCGAGGCATCCTTGGCAAAGTCCGAGTGAACCTTGACCCAGTTGACGTGCTCCCAGAATGCCATCAGGTGACCCGAGGGAGGCAGCACCACCTCGGGCCTGGGCGTCGACGTGGCAACATCAGGTTGTGGCGTCTCGGTCGGCTCGGGCGTGGGCGGTGCGAGAGACTTTAGCCAGGCGTAGATGTGCTCCAATTCAGGGTCACTTATCTCCTGCTCGGTAAAGGCGGGCATGGCCGCTTTGCCAGCCCGCACGCGTAGCAGGACCTCGTCGAACTCAAGGACTGTCCCGGCCAACCTGGGTCCGATACTCCCCTCGGCTTGGGCGCCGTGGCAGCCGCTACACGGTTTCTGTGCCCAGAGTTGCTCACCCACCGCCGGATCTGGCTCTGTCGGCGAGGTTGCTTCCGAGGTTGGTTCGATGGTCGGTTCAGTAGTCGGTTCGGCGGTTGGTTCCGTGGTCGGTTCGGTGGTCGCGTCGGGGGTGCTTCCTTCAGGGTATTCATAAGCAAAAGTCCAGAGGTAGTTGATCAGCGCCCAGATCTGATCCTCGTCAAAGGTCTGGCTCCAGGCAGACATGGCAGTGCCGTCAACGCCGTCTGTGATGCTTACAAAGAACTCGGCCGGTTTGCGGCTGGTCATGAACTCCTGATGGGTAAAGTCGGCCGCGCCCGCGAGACCCGAGCCATCGCCCGCCACACCGTGACAGCTCGCGCAATTCTCGCCAAAGAGGGCGTCACCTTCGCTGATCTCTTCCGGCATTGTGGCAAAGGCCCAGACGTAGTATAGGACGTCCCACATCTCCATCTCGTTGAGCCGTCCCTCCCAGGCTGGCATGGCGGTACCCTCGACGCCATCACGGATGGCCTCGAAGAACTGGGCTGGCGCTTTGCCGCGCACCGATGCCACGTCTGTGAAATCTGCTGCACCGTTCAGACCCGAACCATCCCCGGTCGCACCGTGGCAGGTGGCGCAGTTGGTGTCGTACACTGCCATGCCGCGTACAGCCGAGGGCATTTCAGGCGGGAGGGGGTTGACCTCGTCCGGCAGCGGCGTTTCGGTCTGCACCGGCGGCTCGGTAGGGGCTTGTGTGGGAGCATCCGTGGGCTGCGCATCGCTGGGGGCCTCTGTCGGGGTGGGTTCTGCACCACAGGCAGCCAGGGCCATCAGAACTGCCAGCCAGAAGACCAACAATGTTCCTCTACTCAAAGTTTTCCTGATCATCTACATTCTCCTCTCCACATCGGTGGCCTCGAGGGAGCCAATGCCCTCCGGTGCACTCGAGTCCAGTCTCCGGACAGCCTATCGTCAAAACGACAAACAACTGCCTATCACACTATCGGGCCCTGGCTACAGGCTCCAGCAAGCGCCGCAGCGATCGCAGGCCTCGGGTGGACTATCGGTCTGCAGCTTGGCCCTGAACCGGCGGTAGGCGACCCCATTCCAGATCTCAAGCAAGGATGTCTCAAAGGCATTGCCCAGGAAAAGGCCAGCGTAGTCACGTGTGGTAAAGGGCGAGAAGCAGCAGGGGAGCACGTTGCCGTTGGCGGTGATGTACATGAGCGACGAGGGCCGCCGGCACTGTGACCAGGGCCGGCGATTGCCGTCGCCGGAGAGAAGGCTGTCGCGGGGTGTGGTAGCGCCTGAGGCACGGAAGGTGATGCCCAGTTCCTGCGCCAGGGCCTCAGCCTCAGCAAGCAGCTTTTCTTCGGCAGCTTGCATGGCGCGGAACAGGGATTGCTCGCGGACAGCCAGTCCTTGCCCGCGGTACACCAGTCGCTGCACATACACCTCGCCCACGCCCATGCGGGCGGCAAGCCGAACCAGTTTGGGTAGGTCGGCCAGGTTCTCGTGCATGGCTGTGAACCACAGGGAAAGCGTTGGGCCGCGACCTGCCTGTTGGATGCGACGGGCGAAAGCAGTCACATTATCGACCATCCGGCCAAAGCCATCCACGCCCCGGATGCGGGCATATAGCTCGGGGTGGGCTGCGTCGGTCGAGATGCGAAACTCGTCCAGCTGAGCGTCGAGCAGCGCATCTTGCCTCGCTGGGGTGAGTGAGATAGCGTTGGAGTTAAAGAGCACATGCGGTGGACCGGCGCGGCCTTTGAGGTGGGCGATCATGGCCGGTAGCTCGTGGTTCAGCAGCGGCTCGCCCACGCCGTGGAGGACCGCCCGTCGCAAATTGAGTGCCTGGTCCACCAGCGCGCGGAACTCCTGCAGTGATAGGTCGCGGGGTGGTTCCAGCGTCTCGAAGGTACGCACGCAAGTCCGGCACTGCGAGTTGCAGCGATTGGTGACTTCGATATAGAGTTCGTCCGGGAGGGACAGTGGTGTCACGTTCCCTTGCTCTCTTTCCGGCCAAATGCGTAGCGCAGTGTCACGAAAAGGATGAAATAGGTTGCCAGAACGGTGCCGCGCAGCGTTCCGCTGACCTTGGACCGGCCGCCTCGCCGCACCCGGTAGCGCACTGGCACCTCGACGACACGGGCGCCCTGGCGCGCAGCCTTCACCATCATCTCTGTAGGCCAGCCATAGGTCATCTCCTGCATCGCCAGTTGGGCCAGCAGCTCCGTCCGGATAGCGCGGAATGGTCCCAGGTCGGTCACTCGCAGGCCGTAGAGCTGGCGCATCAGCAGCGCCACCAACCCGTTGCCAAAGCGGGCGTGGGGCGGCATAGCTCCGGGCTCCATGCCCCCTGCCCGTCGTGAGCCCAGTACCAGGTCAGCTTGTCCGGATCTGATTGGCGCTAGGAGGTCGGGGATTTGGGCCGGGTCAAAGCTGCCGTCAGCGTCGAGAAAGACCAGGACTTCGGCGTCCTGCTGGACTGCTGTGCGGACCCCTGCCGCACAGGCAAAACCATAGCCCACGCGCGGTTCCGTGACGGCGACTGCACCAGAACTTCTTGCTACCTCTGCCGTGCGATCGGTAGAGCCGTTGTCCACGACCACGATGAGATCGACCGCCCCTTCCGGGATTTCAGCCAGGAGCCCCGGCAGCGGGATCTCTTCATTGCGTGCGGGCAAGATCACGGCTGTCTTCAGACTGGATCTCCCGCTAGCTGTCTCTGGCAGATTGATTCGCAATCAGTCTGTTGCTTCGCTCTGGCACCTATCATATTCTCCCAGTATACCCCAGGATAGGATACCTGACAAGCGGGATGTGGATGTGCCTGGGCACCGTAAAAGTCCAGCTCCCGCTGGGCCACAGCCCGGCGGGATGGCGTGGGTTATGGCTTACCAAGGGGGGATGGCATGCCTGTCTGAGTACCTCAAGACAGCGGAAGGCAACTGCTCGCCCCACTGGGGGTGGGGCGGAGCACGGGGCTATGTAGTCAGCCGCGGGGCTTCTTGGCGAAGCTACTTTTCAGTCATGCCCAGCGCTTCGGGCGGCGAGACGCGTAGCGCCCGGGCCAGAGGGCGTTGTAATCGCTTGGGCGCAATCTCGATCAGGCGAAGCAGGCCCTTGCTGCTCACCAGTAGCAGGACGCCCAGCATCAGCAGCCACTGGAGCGAATTGAACAGCACTACCGGGACATCAGAGTAGGACTGCTGGAGCACGGTGGCGATATACTTGGTAGCGCCGTAGAGGATGGCGCCGAGGGCCCCGCCGATGGGGCGCCATCCGCCGAAGATCACGATTGCCAGCGCGATCCAGCCCATGCCCAGGATGTGGTTGTCGCTCCAGCCCAGCTTCATATCGAGAGAGAACGCAGCGCCGCCCAGGCCAACCAGGGCGCCGCCGATGGCAGAGTAGACGTAGCGCACGCGGTTCACGCCCACGCCACGCACAAAGGCGGCCTCCGGTCGCTCGCCCACGCCGCGCATGCGCAACCCAGGTTGGGTGCTATACAGCCACCAGGTGGTAGCCGCGACAACCAGAAATGCAAAGTAGACGAGCGGGTCGTGATCGAAAAAGATCGGCCCGAGAATCGGCAGGTCCTTCAGGATCGGTATGCCCCAGGAATGCACCGACGGCCCCGGTATGCGCGTGTGATTCTGTCCCAAAAAGTTGGCGAGGTCTGCCAGCAGCAGGGTCAGCACAAAGCCAATCGCAACTTGATTCTGCTTCAGGTCGATGCTGCCCCAGGCCACCAGCAGGGCTGCCGCCGCGCCGACGATGGCAGCAGCAGCAAAGCCCAACAGCACCGGCAGTGTGTCTCCGGGGACGCCCAGTAGGCTGCTGGACTCGTAGGCGACGAAAAAGCCAACCATCGCTGAGAGCATCATCGAGCCGTCGAGGGAGAGATTGATCACCCCACTCCGTTCGGTGATCGTCTCGCCTGTGATCGCCAGCATCAGCGGCGTGCTCTGGGCGATGATCGAGCCAATGATCCGCACAATCAGCGGGTCGTTCATGGTTCGTTAGCCTCCGCCTGGGGTTCTTTTCTTCGCTTACGGAACAGGATCCGGTAATCGCCAAACAGCAGCACAAACAGAACGAGGGTCCCCTGGATGATACCGCTGAGGGATGCTTTGAGTTGCGTGCGCAGTTGGACAGTGGTGCCACCGGTGAGCAGTGCCGAGAATAGCAGGGCGATAAGCAATGTCCACAGCGGCCGCATCCCGCCCAGGAGCACGATCAGGATGGCCAGGAACCCGATCCCGCCGGAGATGCTCTGGCGCAGGCTGTCGAACCAACTGAGCACGCGCACAGAGCCCGCCAACCCGGCAGCAGCCCCGCATACTAGCATGGCTGTGAGGGTCTCGCGCTCGCTGGGCACGCCGAGGAGGAAGGCAGAGCGCGGGTTCTTCCCCAGCGCCTTGAGCCTCAATCCCCACGATGTGCCGCGCAAAGACAGCGCTACCAGGCCAAGTACCACCAGTGCCAGCACCAGCGTGAGCGGGCTGAATCGCGAGTCTCCCAGCAAGGGAAACAGGGCGTGGCTGGGGAAAGGCTGGGTGCCCCGGAACGTCCCACCTTCCGGCGGCTGCCAGGGGCCTGAGATCAAGTAGTTCGTGGCGATAATGGCCAGGTTGTTCAGCGCGACACCGCCAAAAATCTCGTGGACGCCGCCCCGGGTCTTGAGGATACCAGCCAGCACGGACCAGAGCGCGCCAAAGACCATGGCAGCCACTATCTCCATGATGAGGATGATCCAGCCCGGTATCGCAGGATAGACGGCTGCTACCTTGAGCGCCACCCAACTGGAACCCAGCGCACCCATGATCATCTGGCCTTCGACGCCGATATTCCACAGCCCGGCGGTAAAGGTCACCAGCAATCCCGAGGCACAGAGCAGCAGCGGCACCCAGAAGGCCATCGTGCTGAGAAGGCGGTCCGACGTGCCAATGGCGCCGTCGAATAGGGCAGAGAAGGTCAGCGCGGGGCTTCCGCCGACGAGTACCAGTAAAAGGGTGGTGGCGAGTATGGACATCAGTATGGGCACAAGGGGCCACAGGTTGCGGGTAATCCTTTCCCTCATGTCGCCTGCCCTCCTATCGAGTGCCCCAGCTCGTCGACCGAGGTATCGCTGGTATTCAGTATGCCGATGACGCTGCCGCCGGAAAAGACCATGATCCGGTCGCTGCGTTCGAGCAGTTCGTCCAGATCGGCCGACATGAAGACGATGGTCGTTCCTTCCGCGCAACGATCCTGGAACCGCTCCCAGATAAAGTTGGCCGAGGTCACATCGAGGCCGCGGGTGGGATGCTCCAACAGCAGAAGGCGAAGCGGCTGGTTGAGGAGGGCGATCATCACCCGCTGTTGGTTCCCGCCCGACAGCTCATCGACAGGCGTGCCTGGCTGGCCGATGATATTGAATCGCTCTATGCGTTTTTCCATTTCCTGGCGCGCACCGTCCCAATCGGCCAGGAATCTGCGAACCGGCGTCGTCAGCGCCCGGTGTTCGGTGATCGTCAGCCCGGAGATCAGCCCCAGTTCCAGGCGACCAGCCGCGACGTAGGCGCCACCTCGCCGCTGAAATTCGTGGTAGGCTGAAGAACCGGTCCAGGAGACGAGCAGCGTCCCCACCATCCACAGGGTTCCAGCCACCAGCAGCGATACCACCACTCCGCCGGCAAAGCCCAGCCCGGTGCTGCTGCCGATGGCCCACCGGATCGCCAGCCAGGCAATAGCTGCGATCAGAAACATGAGGGCCAGCCACCGCGTCCAGAAAAAGGGCGACCGCTTGCCCTCAACTGGCTCGCCATCGAGGAGGATCTTTCCCGATTGAAGGGGGCGCAGTCCAGCACAGGCTTCCATGAAAAGCCGCTGCCCGCTGCCCTCCAGCCCCGCCAGGCCGATGACCTCACCAGCACGCGCCTCCAGGGCAGGGACCTCCACGTCGAGGCGGTAGGTATGGATCGACGCGTCCTCTACCAGGAGCGTGGTGGTATCACCCGTCGCGCTCGCTCGCTCGGAACGGGGCACTTCGGCCCCGAACATAAGTCGCACCAGCTCCCGATTGGCACAGGGAACCGCCTGGGTCCCTACCAGCAAGCCACGGCGGAGGACGGCAACTTCGTCGCACAGCTCCTGGACCTCGTCCAGTTTGTGCGAGACGAGTACGATCGTCTTTGCCTCTTCGTAGGCCAGCCGGTGCATCGTGCCGAACAGCTTTTCCTTCTGCTCCGCACTGATGCCGGTCGTCGGCTCGTCCAGGATCAAGAGTTGGGCGCCCAGGGAAAGCAGCCGCATGAGCTCCATCTGCTGGCGCTCGCCCAGGGTCAGGGCCCTCACATCGACATAGGGATCGATGGTGAATCCGAAACGCTCCGCGTAGGACCTGAGACTGTGCTCGCCAGCTCGACGGTCGAGGAGAAGGCGACTATCGTAGGCCAGCAGGTGGTTCTCGATGACTTGCAGCGGCGGAAAGTCCTGCGGTTCCTGGTAGAGCATCCCGATGCCGCAGTTCAGGGCAGCGGATGGAGAGGAGAAGGCGACCGGTTCGCCGTCGAGCAGGAGCTCACCGCTGGTGGGGGATTGGTATCCTGAGAGGATCTTCATCAAGGTGCTTTTGCCCGCACCGTTTTCGCCAAGGAGCCCGTAGATATGACCGGGCTGGAATACGAGGCTGATGCCGTCGTTGGCACGAACAGGCCCAAAGTACTTTTTGATATCACGCAGCTCTACGTGCATGGTATGTCCCGTCTGGCAACCGTGCCAACGCCGCTCGAGCAGGTGCATGGGAAGAGAGAGCTGCCAAGAATAGGCAGCTCTCTCGCTACGGCATCTATTGCTTCACACTATTCGCTGGCGCCCGTAACCCCCTCTGGGAGCTGCGGCAGATACCAGATCTCGACATCTGTGGCAGCTCGACCAGCGGGTATATACTCTGTTCCATCCTGGAGGTTGATGGGGCCAGTCCAGACGTTAATATCGCCGCTCGCCAGGCCGTCGATGAACTCCTGGACGGTAGCCGACGCTTCTGCGTCTGCCTCCAGACCGGGTCCGAACACCCAGCCGGCGTTCGAGGTCGTCTCGTTGTTGATGTCATCCCAGTCGGGACCGCGCCACTCGAAGCTCTGCTTCCAGGTTCCGTCTATTACAGCCCGTGCGGTTTCGAGGTACATCGGCCCCCAGTTAAAGTAGGGCACCCCCAGGCAGATATCCGGGGCCTCGGCGCAGCCATCCTTGTAGTCGTAGCCTACGGCCATGACATCCTCGCCAGCGTCGGCACGCTGGCCGGCAACGACAACTGCCTCTGTGGTGTCGATCCCGCTGATGACCACATCGATGCCGCTGTCAATGAACTGGTTCACGACTTCGGTCGGATCCAGCGTGACGCCGGGGATGTTGAACCAGAAGCCGATCCAGGTGACGGTAAACTCCAGGTCGTCGGGATTCATCCCACGATAGTTCTCGTAGCAGTAGCGCGCGCCCAGGTAGGCAGATGCCACCAGTCGCCGGGTCTCAAAGTTGATCAGGGGACCGAGGTAGCCGATCTGGCCCGTATTCGTCTTCATGGCGGCAGCACAGCCTGCGACGGCCTTCATGGGCTCGATGCGGCCCATGAGGTTGCCCTCGTTCGAGGGCGCTACGCCGGCATCCTGCCCCTCGCTCCAGGCATCATCGCCTGAGGAGCTGATAAAGGTCACGTCCGGGTACTTTTTCGCGGCACCGACCGTGTCTTCCTCGAACTCGTCCGATGTGGTAAAGATGAGCTGCGCGCCCTGCTCCACCATCTCGTCAACCACGCCCTCCACGGTTGCCTCGGGAGCATCGGCCGGGTTGAGGCTCTCGAAGACGACCATTTTCGCGCCCTCGACATTCTCCTCGATATACTGTCCGGCCTCATAGTGTGCCTGGCTCCAACCGCGGTCATTTTTAGGTCCCACGAGGATCATGCCAAACACAAATTCCTCCGGGGTCTCCGGTTCTGCTGGGCCACATGCCGACAGCAGAAGCGCAGCCACGAGCACACCTACTACCAAGTAGTTCCGTACCTTCATTGTACCTCCTCCTTGAGTATCATGCGCTATCGTTCTCCACTTACCGAAAAGTCGGGGACTCGTACAAGCGTTTTGATCTGGCGCCCACCCCCTTTCGCTGGCCCGCGCCGATGCGGGCTGCTTTCACGGACGCAGTTGCTATGATCTTAACACAAACCGCAAGCCACTTGCTTCCTATTTCTGTCCATGCTGCCAGGATGTCGAGGCCGGGTGAGGTGATCTGTGCATCAGGCGCAGGCATAATGGACGCACCGGCACGCATATGTGCAAGAGGGATTGTAGCATCGAAAATGCCCCTTGTCAAAATGCCTGTTCTCATTTGGCTCTTTCTTCTTGCTCTAGCCGGTGCCGCCTGGGCAACCCAGCAGCAGGTGCTCTTGGCGCCCATGTGGTCTCGCTCCAAGACCTCGCAGGCTGCCTGGATGCTAGCCAAATAGGTGGGCAGGTTACTGGGGCAGTTCCACGCTGCTTCCGTCTGACTGTACCACCCTACCCCTTCCTGACAGATAGCTATACCCTTCGTCTCGATCCAGAATGAATTGCAGGGGGGTGTCTGGGTCGCTTTCAAAGGTGTAGCCACCATAGGTCAGGCTACCTATCCAGGTATGCTTGGCACCGTAGCACCAGATCGTCAACCCACCCTGGTGGATGCGGATAGACCCGCTCAGGACCTCGATGCGAAGGCCATTGCCAACTACCTCGGTGATAGCGACGTCAACGCTGCATGTGTCCTGGACATCTGCTTCGAATGCCTCACCTTCGATCGACAGCGGCTGGGGCGTCGGTGTGGCTGTCGGCCTTGGTGTCAGCGTCGGTGTGGGTGTCGGTGTCGGCGGAACGGCGCTGGGTGTTGATGTAGGCTCGGGCAGGACAGCCCGTAAAAGAGGAATCTCTGCCAGCTCCTGCCCATTGTCAGAGAGTAGGCTGTAGGCGACTCCTGCAGCGATCAGTACGACGAGCAGACCGGATATGACCGACACCCAGATCCAGGTTCTTCTTCTCTTTCGGTCGCCAAGCGGTGCTTGGGCTGGGGGTGGACTGGCGTCACTTCTGGGCGCTGGTGCCATGCCGTTGAGTGCAGGCTCCTCGTGCATGACAGTGGGTACTTGTAGCTGGAAAAGAAGCTCAACTTGATCGCCAAGTTGCAGGTGATCGCCGCTTCGTAGGGTGCGTGATCCAACGACCCGCTGACCGTTGACAAAGGTGCCATTGGTGCTGCCCAGATCCTCGACGACGTACGTTTCTCCAGTCCACACAATGCGCGCGTGCTGGCGCGACACCCACGTGTCCTGCACTTGGACTTCACATTGGTCCTGGCGGCCTATGATGGCCGGCGCGGTACCGATGTGGAATCGCCCTCCGGCGCCAGGACCACGGGATATGATCAGCGTCGCTTCTGCTTGACGAGTGTTTGCCATTGTGTACCCTCCTTCGGGCAACTAAAGGTCGCCGGACAAACAAATGCCCAGCGACTATCTGTTTGGGTCACCGTCCTTTTCGTTCTGCCGCGGCAAAAGTCCCAGCGTAGTCTCACCCGTCACGGTGTGAGATCGGGAAACTGGTTCTCCGGGACATCTTGCGAGTCCGCCGTTCCGCCGGGCACTGGGTGCAGCGTAACGCTCCAGACACTGTAGGTAGTAGCTGTCGAGGTGAAGGGAAAAGGCTCTTCAAAGCGGGATAGATCTCTCCGGCGTGTGAACGCCCCTTGTTCGGCGTCCCAGTCTTCACCGAGGGTGAAATAGAGCTCGTAGCTTCCATCGGGGATGCCGGTGATGGTGTGACTGCTGTTGTGCCGGACGTAGACAGCCAGCAGCCAGCCGTCTCGGCTGAGCACAGCCACCGCATCCAGGTCCAGTCCGTTCTCAACGGTCAATTCGCCATCGCCGTTCCTTGGCCCGACTTCCTTGATGACTGTGCCTGTCGCCAGGCGCCGGGTGAGCGTGGGGCTCGGCAATGGGGTCGGGGCACGAGTGCGCGTGGGTCTTGGCGTCATGGTGGGTGTCGGCGTTGGGGTCCAGGTGCGCGTGAGTGTTGGCCTGGTTGTCGGTGTGACTGTTGGCGTGGGCGTGGCGGTGGGCATGGATGTTGCGGTGGGCATGGGTGTGGCCGTCGTCGGCTGGGGAACGGCGGCCTGCACAGCCGGCGTGTCATCTACCTGCTGCTCGTTGTCCGACAGCAGGGCGTATGCTACCCCTGCAGCGATCAGTACCACGAGCAGGCCCGATATGACCGAAATCCAGACCCAAGTTCTTCTTTGCTTCGGCTGGGGACGCGATCGTTGAGCTCCAGGCGGGTGCGGACTGCCGCCAGCGGATGGCGCGATGCCAGCAGGCACAGCCTTCTCGCGCGATGCAGATGCCATGCGTGTCTGGAAGGCAAACTCAACCTGATCCCCAAGCTGCAGGCGATCGCCTGATCTCAGGACGCGTGGTCCAACGACCCGCTCGCCGTTGACAAAGGTACCATTAGTGCTACCCAGGTCCTCGACGACATACGCTTTTCCAGTCCACACAATCCGCGCGTGCCGGCGCGACACCAACGTACCCTGCACTTGGACGTCGCATTGGGCTTGGCGGCCTATGGTGATTGCAGCGGCGCCCAAGTCGAACCTGCGACCGGTGCTGGGGCCGCGGGATAGCGTCAGGGTGGCTGTTGCTTGACGTGCATCTGCCATTGTGTTTCCTCTTTAGAGTAACTGACGGGCACTAGCCGGATCGATGCCCGGTGGCTATGGCATCGGGACGCCGCGCCTGTGAATATGCTGCAACTCGCGCACCCAGTGACTCCGGCATAATACCCTGGTTACACGCAGCCATAAAAACTCCGGGAAGTCACCTCTGTTCCAAAGCTCCCTGGTTGTTGACAACCAGTTCTGTTCCTGGGGGATAGGTTGTTCCCTTTAGTGTGATCTCGACCTCTACCACATTGATAGCCAGCCCGGCTGGAAAGGTCAGCCAATCCTCATACACGTCCATGGCAGAACCGGGCAGCAAAGTTGCACCGCTTACCAGTTTGTATTCCCCCTTGACCACCTCCAACCACATGGGTTTCCCAAATCTTCCAGGTCCCAGACTGATGATATGGGAATAGGTCGGTGCCTTCGTGGGCGGAACTGACGTGGGTGTGTTCGTTGCCGGAGCAGGCGTCGGTGTGTTCGTTTGTGCAGCGGTGGCTGTTGGTGTGGCGGAAACAGATGGTAAGACAGGCATAGGTGTAGCTGTTGGTGTCTCCGTAATCGGCCCGGGCACAGCAGCTTGCGCGGTCGACGTGCCGCTTTCCATCTGTCCCCCATCGGAGAGGAGGTAATACACAACGACTCCCCCAATGATAAGAATGAGCAGAGCGCCCAGTAAGGCCAGCGCCCAGATCCTGGTGCTCCTT
>JASFLR010000024.1:0-12410 GCA_050117995.1 Anaerolineae bacterium | reverse complement strand
CTGGATGTCGGTTTCACAGATGGCCTCCAGAAAGGTCAGGGTAGCACACCGGAACCGGTGTCAAAGTTGCCGCGCTAGTCTGCCGGCACCGGCGAACTGAACGAGCAGGGCCCGACGGCGCATTTACCGCACACATCGACCACGCCCAACTCTGCGTAAGACTGCTTTGCGCTCGCGGGCGTTGGCCTCCACCACCCAGGGAGCAAAGGGCAGGAAGAAGCAGAGAACCGTCCGCGCACCGAGCACCATCTCCTCCGGCATCAGGTGGACTGGACTGACCGCCCCCGCAGATAGCGAAAGCGCAGGTCTTGGGCACTGGCAAAGGCGACGAGCGGCTCGCGATACTGGGTCACCGTTTCTGCAGCTGCAGTTGTAGCCGCCAGTGCTTCCCGGATCATCCCCATCAGCTCAGTCTCGAGTGCTTGCATCGTCGTTCCTCGCGGCTGATAGCATCGTTGATTACAGCAGCCCCTGATAGACGGCCCAGGTCTCCTCGGCGGCCCGCTCCCAGGAGAACTTGGCAGCCTGTTCCAGTCCCACCTCGCGCATCTCGCCCTGTAGCCGCCCGTCGCGCCACACGGCGCTAATGGCATCAGCCATGGCCTCAACATCGTACGGGTCAAAGTAACGGGCCGCCTCGCCACCCATCTCAGGCAAGCTTGAAGCCCGCGAGGAAACCACCGGCGTGCCGCAGGCCATCGCCTCCAACACTGGCAGTCCAAACCCCTCGTACACCGACGGCACCACCGCCACAGAAGCCGCGCTGTAGATCGCCGGCAGGTCCGCAGAGGGCACATAGCCGGGAAAGGTCACGCTATCGCGCACTTCGGATTGCTCCAGCCGCCGGAAGAACTCGTCGTAGAGCCAACCTTTGCCTCCCACCACCACCAAGGGGATGGTCAGCCCATCCTTGCGCAACTGCTCCAGAGCCTCCACCAGGCGCGTCAAGTTTTTCCGTGGCTCGATGGTGCCCACGTGGATCAGGTACTGCTCTGGCAGGCCATACCGGCCTCGCACCTTGTCCATGGCCTGAGGCGCGGCCGGTACGAATTCTGGCGCCGCCGCCTCGTAGATCACCTTCACCCGGTCCGGCTCAAGGCCATAGTGGGCAACGATATCGCGTTTGCTCGACTCGGACACAGTTATGATGGCATCAGCCCGCCGGCAATACAGCGGCATCGTCGCGTTCAGATACCAGTAGTTCAGCCGCTTCTGGTGCTCGGGGAAAAGCTTGAAGATCATATCGTGCACCGTCAGCACCGTGCGAACGTCACGCAGCGGCGGCAGCAGATGCTCGGTGGCATGGAACAGATCTGCGCCCGGAACCAAGTGGTTGAAGCCTATGCCCGCCAGCTGTCCCATCCAAACTGCCATCCGCCATGGCTTATATCCGGCGCGCACTGTCCGGGCCGGAATCGACTCCAGTCCCTCAGGGGGTAGGGTGCCGCCCGTGCGGTTGTAGAACAAGGCATAGCCATCCGGCTGGCGGGCGATCAAGGCCCGAGCCAGGCTTCCCGCATAGCGCCCGATGCCTGCTTTGGCATGCACTGCCGACGACACGTCGATGTAGATAGTCATTCTCCACTCCCACCGGCACGTGACAGGTATTGTATCATCTTTGCCCCATGCCCACAAATCGGCCACTTCTATCCTGTCGGCTGTACCTTGCCGGATGCTCGCGCTGGCCGATCATGCAGGCAACACTCTGCAGGCCTACCCTTGCCCTACTCTGGCGATTCGGCTATAATAGCCCGGACCTACTTGGAGGCGCGAGATGAAGCTATCCATTGTGATGCCAGTATACAACGAGCAGCAGACCCTGAGTGAGATTCTGAAGCAGGTGCGCGATGTTGAGCTGGAAGGGATCGAGAAGGAGATCATCGTCGTGGACGATGGTTCCACTGACGGCTCACGCGATATCCTGGCCACCGAGGCTGCTGCAGGCGATCTGCAGATCCTTTACCACCACCAGAACCGTGGCAAGGGAGCCGCAGTACGTACGGCGATCGAGCACGCCAGCGGCGATCTGATCCTCATCCAGGATGCCGACCTGGAATACGATCCGCGTGACTATCCGAACCTGGTGCGGCCCATCATTGAAGGCCGGGTGGCCGTTGTCTATGGCAGCCGGTTCCTTGGACCGCGCAAGGCCATGCTGTTCTGGCACATGTTGGGAAACAAGCTCCTGACCCTGACCACAAATATCCTCTACAACGCCATCCTGAGCGACATGGAGACCTGCTACAAGTGCTTCCGAGCGGACGTCATCAAGGATATGCCCCTGCATGCGCGCCGCTTTGAATTCGAGCCCGAGATCACGGCCAGGGTACTCAAGCGCGGGCACCGCATCTTTGAGGTGCCCATTTCGTACTATGGGCGCGAGTTCCATGAGGGCAAAAAGATCAGCTGGCGCGATGCGCCTGTCGCCTTCTGGACGCTACTCAAGTACCGTTTCGTCGATTGAGAAGACTCGCTAATGAAGCGGAGTGAGGTTCCCTGGCAACTGGCCATCCTCATCGCCATCCTCCTCCTTGGCCTGCTGCTGCGCCTGGCTCCCTGGGGCCAGAACCGTTTCCTGGAGGACGAGGCCCTGTATGCCTACTGGGGACTCCGGATCGCCAGCGGGGATGACCCCATGCTCGATGAGGAACCGGTGGACAAGCCTCCGCTCCATCCCTACACCCTGGCCCTGAGCTTCCTACTGAGCGAACCTTTCGAGAGTGGCGGACGCGAGAGCGCCGCCCGCCTTCCCAGCCTCCTAGCAAGCATGGCCTCCATCGTGCTGGTCTACACACTGGGCTGCCACATTTTCACCAGTACTCGTACCGGTCTCATCGCGGCGCTGCTGCTAGCGCTTTCGCCTTTTGACATTCTCTTTGCCTCGACCGCATTCACCGACCCGCTTATGGTAGCCCTGGTTCTGGGCGCGCTGGCAGCGGCCGCCAGCAACAGCTACGGCCTGGCTGGGCTCCTGGCAGGCCTGGCCGCGGCTACCAAGCAACAGGGGCTCTTGTTCCTGCCCCTGGTGATCGCAGTCGCGCTACTGGCATCCCCACCCCATCACGCTGTCACGGAGAGACCAAAGGGCGGGGTACTGCCGACGAACCGCCTGCCGGCCTGGCTGCGTTTCGCCCTCGGCTTTGGCCTGGTGCTCGGCGGCACGCTGTGGTGGGATCTGGCCCGGGTACAGCGCCCTGGATTCCTTGAGCAAGGCCTGATCAGCTACGGTGGATTGGCCCCTGCCCAGGCCGCATCGCTCGGCCAGCGAGGAGCCGAGTGGCTCGGACTGGTGGGGGCGTTCTGGGTCTCGCCGCTATTCAATGCTGTGTTCTTCGGTACGATCCTAGTTTGGTTGTTCGGCGGGTTGATCGGCTGGTGGCAGGGCTGGAGCAGGATCGATCTCGTGCTAGGGGCATTTGTCGTCACCTACCTGCTGCTACACTGGCTTGTCGGCTTTCAGGTCTGGGACCGCTATCTGTTGGGCCTGGTTCCAGTCATGGCATTGCTGGGCGTGCGGGCCTTTGCCACATTGCGCAGCCCGGCTCTCGGCAGGCTGAATCTCCTCCTGGCGCGAGCCCGCGCTGCCTCCCTGCACAGGCTGTATGCCATCGGCGTGTCCGTAGTGCTGATCGCCATGCTGGCCGGTCCCGCGTTGGCAGCCGCGCGCAGCGAGCTGCCTCTGGGCGGTGACCACGGCGCCTACGACGGCATCGATGACCTGGCAGACTATATGCGCACACAGGTACCGCCCGATTCGGTGCTCTACCACTACTGGCTCGGGTATCACTATCGCTTCTATCTATATGGCGTGCCGCTGCGCCTGCATTGGTATCCCGACCTCGAGGATCTGACCCGCGATGCCCAGGTCTATCGCAGCGAGCCCAGGTATATCGCCTTTCCCAGTTGGCGGGACGCGGAGCCCATTGTGTCGGCGCTGAACAGAGCGGATATCTCGCTCGTGCCCGTATTCCAGACGACCCGCCGCGACGGCACTGTTTCCTTCGATCTGTACCGACTGGACGGACCGTGAGATGCTCGAGGCACTGAAGCGCCTGTTGAGCCCAGAATACCTGGTCGTGGCCAACCCCGGACCGATGGGCGCGATGTGGGTGTTGTACGTCATCCTGGGCATGCTGTTCGCCGCAGGACTGGCTGCCGCCGTGTGGGTTCTCGCCGGACCAGCCCGTCGCAAACAGTCTCCCGCTCGACGGGCGTGGGCCTGGTTCGAGCTGTGGGTCTGCCTCGCCGGACTCGGCACAGTGATCGGGCGCTTTCAGGGCTGGCCCGGCTGGTCGGCGCGGATCTGGCCCTACTCGCTAGCCACCCTTGCCCTCTTGGGCGCAGTTGTCTATCACCTGCGGCACATCAAGCTGCCCACCTGGCTAGCCCGCCAGGCCCGCATCCTAGCCCTCACACCGATTCCGGCCGATCACGACGAGACAGCACCTGCCCCCAGTCTGCGATCTGGCACGTACCTGGCGATCCTAGCCGCCCACCTGGTCGGCATCGCGCTGGTAGTCGCAGGGCTCTACGGACGGCCTATATGGATGTCGCCCCTAGTCCTGTTGGCCCTACTGATCCCGCAGGCCCCGCTGCTCCTCCGGCGACAGCGACCCGACTTGATGTGCCTCACACCGCTCTTTGGCGCCTATGCCGTCACCGGCCTACTAGCGCTCTACAGGGCGCTGGACATCACCGTCGTCGGCTGGCAGGGACTGGCTTTCCCCAATCCGCTGACCAGCCTGTTTTATGTCGACGCGATCGTCCTGGCAGCCATTGCCTACACCCTCCTATGCCAACTCCGCCTCGTGGCAACAGCACTAGACAGACCACGGCTGCTCTGGCAATGGGCCGTCACCGGGCTGCTACTCGCTACGCTGACATGGGCCGGCTTTGTCTACTTTGGCAAGCGAACCCACGGCGCAACCGCCAGCGATCCCTATGCCTACGCCCAGATGGGTGTCGATCTCGCGGAGAACGGCACCTTCCTCCATCGCTTCCCCCTCTTTCAGGTAATCATCCCCCTGGATATCGCCTACGCCCCAGTGCAGCCGGTGGGATACCACGTCCCACGGAACGAGCTGGGCGATTGTCCTAGTGTGTGGGCTACCGGGGCGTCAGTCCTGCTGGCTGCAGGCTACCTCCTGCTTGGCGAGACCGGACTTTATGTCACCACGCCGATCGTGGCGATTCTGGCCCTTGCGGCTACCTGGGCACTCGTGCAAGAGACACTTCGGAGCAAAGGAGCGAGTCATGGCCACGTACGCGGGAATCCAGACGCGGCAATCGAGACAGAGAAGCTGCCTTCGGGTGCGGATGAGGCAGGCGGCAACACCGTGGAGCCCCGCTTTCGAGGTGACCCCACAATTGATAGGGAGGCTGTAAACCATAGCAAGCCAGACCTCCGGGATCTTGGAAAACCTGGGTGGTCTATGATCGTCCTGACCGGGGCACTGGCAATCACCCTGCTCGCCACTTCTCCCGAACACGTGGACCGGCTTTTGGTGCCTATGGCCGATGCTGCTGCCCAGCTCTTTACCGTCCTGACGCTGCTGTTCGCCCTGCGTGGCATGCGCCAACTGGAGGAGGGCTGCGGCGGCCTTCTGTCCTTTACCCTGGCCGGGGTCTCGTTCGCCTGGGCCTATTGGACCCGCCACACACAGCTTGTGTTGGCGCCACCAGTGCTCCTAGCCATACTCCTGGGAGGCCGGGCCCGCCAGAGGGAGGCGGCAGGCAGCAGCATCACTTCGCTAGCGATCCCTCTACTCGTCTTCTCCGCTGCCTCCGCGATTGCCGCGTCGCCTGACATCATCTACCGCTGGCGCGTGTTCGGCGGGCCCTTTGCCGCCGAGACGACCGAGCTGCCGCTGATGGGCGTGCAGCACATCGGCCCCGTTGCCTGGCAGATGCTGCGCGACTCGCTGGTCTCTGGCGAGTGGGGCTACCTCTTTCCGCTGGCGGCCTATGGCGGCTACCATCTGGTCCGACAGCGCCCGCGACAGGCCCTGGTGCTGGGCAGCGCCTTTGCCGCGGTGCTAGTGGTGCACCTCACCTATCACTCGCTGCGTCTGCGCGACCTGATCTCGCTCTTCCCCCTGGTCGATATCGCCGTTGCCTATGGCGCCGCGATGCTGGTGCAGCGCGCCTGGTCATTCGTCCGCAAGCCAATGGCATTCCGCCAGCTGGGCGCGGCCTTTCTGTCGGTTTCCGTGGTTGCCTGGGTCCTCCTCAGCCTTGCCATGAGCCGCTGGGCCATGATCGACAACCTGTGGAAGCCGGGCTGGGCCTCCTTTGGCTACATGCGCGCCGATAACCGCGCTGCCTTTGACCGGCTGGCCCAGCTGACGGAGCCAGAGGCTGTCATCGGCGCCTCGCTGAACGCTGGCGCGGTGACGATGTACTCTGATCGCGACGCCATCCGCCCCTACGATAGCTGGTCCGATGACGAGTGGGCCATCTTTCTCACCGCCATGTGGGAGGGCGAGCGTCCCATCTACCTGCTCGACGATGGCGGGCTGATGGCCGAGTTCATTGAGCAGGAGCAAACCCGGCGTCGCCTCACGCCTATCGAGGCGCTTCGCGTGCCGCTCTTTAACACCCGCGATCGAGAGACCGGTTGGTTGTACCGCCTGGAGTGGGAATGAGAGTCTCGAGCAAACGCTGTCACCTTGCCGTGGATATCGTCGCCCTGGCGGCCCTCGCCGCCCTGACACTGATCTTCTTCTGGCAGATCGCACTCACCAACCGCATACTAACTGGCCTGGACGTCTTTGCCTATTTCTATCCCTACCGCGATTTCGCCAGCGAGGCTATGCGCGCCGGAAGGCTGCCGCTCTGGAACCCATATCTCTTTATGGGCGCGCCGCTGCTGGCGAACTCCCAGGTTGCCGCCCTCTATCCGCTGCACTGGCCCCTGCTCTGGCTGTCCACGCCCAAGCAGATCGCCTGGAGCATCGTTCTTCATATTTGGCTCGCGGGTGCCGGGGCCTATCTCTTTGCCCGCCGGAGCATCAAACTGCGCCCACTGGCGGCCTTTGTTGCAGCCGCGGTCTTTGGCCTAGGTGGATTCCTAGGCGCTCAAGTCGAGCACGTGAACCAGCTCAACGCATCCGCCTGGCTGCCGTGGCTGCTGCTCTGCATCGATGGGGCGATGGCCCGTGGCCGGTGGCGCTGGCTGGAGATCTTGGGAGGTGGGGCCGTCGCCGCACTGGCGCTGCTGGCCGGACACACCCAGGCAGCCTATGTCGTGTTCTTTGGCGCGGGCCTGTACGCCCTGCTGCGGGGCTGGCCCGAGTTCCGCGCGCGCAAGCTGTGGCACGGCCTGCGCGGGGTGGGCGCTCTTGCACTGATGACCGCAATCGGATTAATGCTGGCTGCGGGCCAGCTGCTGCCCACGCTGGAGCTGTCCAGCTTGTCCGTGCGCAGCGGCGGCCTGCCCTACAATGAGGCTGCCTCCTTCTCCCTCAAGCCAGGGCTGATCTTCAAGGCTTTCCTGCCCCCACTGCTCTGGGAGCCTCCCTTTAGCGAGTATGTCGCCTACGTGGGTCTGATCGGCTTGACTCTTCTGGCAGTCGGAACCTGGGCCATTCTCCACCGCAAACGGGCGGGAGGTGCGTTGCTGGGGCTTGCGTTGATCGGCGTCTTTCTGGCCTTTGGTGCCTACAACCCGGTCTACTGGCTTCTCTATAAGCTGGTGCCCGGATTCGATCTCTTTCGGGCGCCGGCACGGTGGTTGCTGCTGTACACCTTTGGCGCGGCGGTCGTGGCGGGCATTGGCCTGGAGATGCTGGCGCTGCCCACTTGGGTGCGCGCTTTGGGAGAGGAGCGCAGATGGCCAGCGCTGGGCGACAGCGCCTGGAAGCCTGCCCTGGCTATTTTGCTGGTATTGGAGCTGCTGGTCGCAGGCCGCCAGCTGGCCTATGGCCGTCCCACGGCACCGGCTGCCTTTGACTCGATGCGCACCGCACCCAGCCACCTGCTGGCGGACGCCGTCTACGAGTCGCCCGGCAAGCCGTTTCGTTTCCTCAGCATGTCGGACATCGGCTATGATCCAGGGGACTTGGAGGACCTGCAGTCACTCTATGCGGGCGTACTCTCGGAGGAGGCGATTTACGACCTGATCGTCGCTACCAAGATGAAGGAGGTGCTGGCCTACAACCTCCCGCTGCGCTACCGCCTGTTCAGCGTCGACGGCTACGATGGCGGCCTGCTACCCACGCAGAGCTATGTCAACCTGGAGCGGCTCTTTCTGTCCGAAGAGGAGATCTGGCCCGATGGCCGCTTACGCCAACAGCTCCGCCAGATCCCGCCCGCGCGACTCCTTTCCTTGCTCAACATCAAGTACGTCATCACTGACAAGACCCAGGATGCCTGGATCGACGATGTGTTCTACGACCTGGAGCACACCGTTCCACTGGGTGAGCTGACGCTCTCGGATTTGCCTAGCTTTGAGAGCACACATCTGGGTGTCGCCTCCTACCTTAACGGAGCAGCGAGCCTGCCCGACGGCACTCCGGTCGCTGAGATCGTCATGCATAGCTCCGATGGTACCACAGTGACTCGCACCCTTCGTGCTGGCGAGCACACTGCAGAGGGGCTGTACGATCCTGCTACCACGCAACACACCCAGGCCCGGGTAGGCCACCACTGGCGAGATGACGCGCGCGGCAGCGACTATGTCGCTGTCCTCGACCTGGGTCAGGTCATGCTGCCGGACAGGATTGCCATCCGGGCGCTGCTGCCTGGCGGACAGGTTCGTCTACGCGGTCTTTCGCTAATAGACAACGAGACCGGCACCAGTCGAAACCTATCCATCGATCCCGCGTATAGTCTGGTGCACTCGGGCGACGTCAAGATCTATGAGAACCTGACTGTCTTGCCCCGCACCTTTATTGTCGATCGTGCCCAGATGGTTGTCAGCGATGGGGAGGCGCTCTCGCTGCTGCAGAGTCCATCCTTCGACCCGGCCAGCGAGGTAGTGCTGGTATCGGCAGAGATGGAGGGTCTTGTGCCGGGAACAGGGCGTTCCGAGGCCAAGATCGTCTCATACCTGCCGGAGCGAGTCGAGATCGAGACCAGCCTAGAGAGCGCGGGCTACTTGGTGCTGACTGACAGTTATTATCCAGGCTGGGAAGCCAAGGTCGATGGCACACCTGTGTCCATTGAGCGTGCTGACCTCTACTTCCGTGCCGTGCACTTGGAACCAGGAGAGCACCAGGTCGTGTTCAGCTACACGCCTTCGAGCTTGCGGACGGGATTGGGCATAGGCGTCGCCGCGTGGTTCCTCTGGGGATTGGCTTGCATAGTTACCGTAGCCGTTATTGGACGAAAGTCAGCAAGTAGTGTATAATCGGCATGTTGAGGCCCGAGGCTGCTACCCGGCAACATTGTATTGAAGGGCATCCGAGGGCTGGACGCGATCGGATACAGGTTCTATTGCCTGTTTGTTGCAGGGAGTGCACCATCCAGCGAAGACAAGCGACACCAAGTCGTAAGGAGGAGGTTGTTGATGAACGTTTTCAATCGCCTGGTAGTAATCCTGTTGATCCTGTTGATCATCATCGCCACTGCGCTCATCATCATCGTGCCACAGGAGACCTTCCGCCTGGTCGCAGCCACCTTTGATTGGCTACGGCAGGGCTCTGCAGACTATATCAATAGCCCAGACCGGCTGCTTTTCGCAGGAGGCCGAGTGAGCGTCGGGGGCGTGCTGATTTTGGTCTGCCTCGTTCTGCTGTGGCTCGAGCTCCGTCGTCCTCGTAAGAAGACGATCCGCACGCAGAAGCTCGCCGGCGGCGAGGCGCGCATCACCGTAGACTCGATTGAGCAGCGTCTGGCATACAATATCGACCAACTACCCGACGTAGTCAAGGTGACGCCACGCATCAACGGCAAGGCACGGGGCGTGGATGTCGACCTGCTGCTGGAGACATCGCCTGACATTGACGTGCCCATGAAGACGGAAGAGGTGCTTGAGGTCACCCGAGAAGTGATCGGTGAGCGGATGGGCCTGAAGCTGGGCAAGGTACAGGTCAAGATCAAGCACGCTCCCTATCCTGCGGAATAGGAGCTTTGTGCCACGCCAGACCCGTTGCAGACAGCAGCAGTGTCGCGTGTTGGGCCCGGCGCAAGAAATGCAGAACGACCTCGAAAGCCACGTGAGCCTGTGCTCATCCGGTTTTCGAGGTCGTCTTTCCCGGAGGATCGGAAGATACTATTGACGAGTGCCCTTCACAATGATCTCGCCCTCCAGGACCTCCAGCGCGGTGACCGTGACATCGAGTTGCAGCTCATCGACAGTCTCGTTGATACTCTGGGAGATGGTGTTCAACAGCCCATCAGGAATGGGTAGCGCACCAGCGGAACTCTCTTCAATGGAGACAACTACATGCCCATCCTCGATGCGAGCCATGGCAACAACGTAGAAACCGGTCGCCAGGGGTATCACATTTACCAGCTTCCCAGTCCCATAGATCTTGCCTCTCGTGAACCAGATCTGGGGATCGGAAATCGGCGACTCGTCATAGTCGGCCAGCTTGGTGGCAACTAGCGAGGTAACCTCAGAATCGGTCATGCGCATAATGAACTGCTGGCCCGGCTCTCCGCCCAGATTTTGCTGGATCCGCGACTCCAACTGCTCTGCAGCCTCGGTGGATACAGCAATTGTACGCGGCGGGGTCGGCACCTCGCCAGACAGTAGATTGCATGGCCCACAGGCCACGCCAAATAGCACCAATATCGCTATTATCAGACGAACCAAGGCAGGTCGCTCTTGCATGCGACGGGACCTCCTAACAACATTCCTCACTACCAATTCCTGGGGCGAACTATTATAGCACAACATCAAGCAAGGGGCGAATCGCAGAATATGGAAGGTGAGACGAGCAAAGTCGAGCAGAATGAGAACAGCCTTTCGCTTCAAGCGGGGCTTGAAAGCCTGCTCTTTGTAGCTACAGAACCGCTCTTGATGGAGCGACTGGCAGACTTGCTGCAAGTAGAGCTGGAGGAACTGGAGCAGGCGCTGGTCATCCTGAGCCACGAATACGCCGGTCGCGGCATACGCATTCAGCGCAAGGGCAAGCGTGTGCAGATGGTCTCGGCGCCAGAAGCTTCCGACATCGTGCGCCGCTTGCTGGGCCTGGAGCTCACCGGCAGGCTTTCGCCTTCTGCCCTTGAGACCCTCGCCATCGTGGCCTATCGCCAGCCGATCACGCGCGCCGAGATCGAAGCCGTTCGAGGGGTCAACTCCGATAGCGTACTACGCACCCTCATCAACCGGGGCCTGATAGAGGAACTGGGCCGACTTGACCAGGCAGGACGACCTATCATCTATGGCACCACTTTTGACTTCCTGCAGCAGTTTGGCATCACCAGTTTGGAGCAACTCCCGCCATTAGAAGAACTGACTGCTCAATAACGCGGTAGTGTAGTCGCCGCCAGTCCCTATGAACATGGGCTACCAGCCCCTGAGGCCGTGCGGGTCCGGTGACTCGGCAGGGACAGGACAGAGTACGGTCCTCGGATACCGTCGCCAGCTGGCATTTCATTGACAGCGATACCTGCCCATGCTATACTACCGCTCAAGATGCGTCGTTAGGGCACGGTGGGGCGTATTCACTGTTGACAGACTTGGGCATGAACGATCTGTTGCGAAGCATAAGTCAGCTGACCGTACGAAAGAAGCTGGTAGTCGTTGTGTTGCTGCTCCTTATCGTACTAACCTGGCTTGGCGTCTGTGCTGTTCTGGGCAGCTACCTTGTGTAAGTGGATAGAGGAAGATCAGCTTGTCAACCAGCTATCTTGAACGGGAGCGAGAGGCATCGCGCGAGAGCTTTAATGCGGCACGGCGCCGCGGCTTCATCCAGAACATCCTGGCCGATCTCTCGGGGCGCTCAGATAGCCTGCTTTCCTTTAGCGAGGTCCACGAGCAACTCCGCCTAAGCGAACCCTCTGAGGACATGACCCTTGAGGAGATTCCCCTCGAAAAGATCGTGGGCAGCGTAGGCCGCTACCGGGATTTCAACCGGGCCTTTCTACCCCGTGCTCAGATCGACCCGCAGCGGTGGATGCGCATCGATCGCTTGCGCCGACATACAGACCTGCCTCCCATAGATGTGTTCAAAATCGGCGACTGCTATTTCGTCCGGGATGGAAACCACCGCGTCTCAGTGGCACGGGCCCGAAACGACAGAACTATACGTGCGCGCGTCGTTGAGATCCCGACGCGTGTGTCCCTGGAACCTGACACCTCGCCAGACGATCTGATCCTCAAGTCGGGCTATACCGAGTTCCTGGAGCATACCTCCCTCGATCGTTCAGTCCCTGACCAGAACATCGAGTTGACACGCCCCGGCGGCTATCGCAGCCTCCAGCAGCACATCGAGGTACACCAATTCTACGTAGGCTTGCGA
>JASFLR010000023.1:0-12680 GCA_050117995.1 Anaerolineae bacterium | reverse complement strand
GTCGATGTGGAGGTACTGGCCCTGCCAGTGATCGTAGGACAGGAGAAGGTCGGATACATCGGCATCTATATCGACATCACCGATCTCCAAGAAGCTCGGCGTCAGGCCGAGGCAGCGAGCAGGGCCAAGAGCGAGTTCCTGGCCAATATGAGTCATGAACTGCGCACACCGCTGAACGCTATCCTGGGTTATACCCAACTGATGGATCGGGACACTAGCCTTTCCGGTGACCAGTTAGAGTATCTGGGCATCATTGACCGCAGCGGCGAGCATCTGCTGGCCCTGATCAACGATGTGCTGGAGATGTCCAAAATCGAAGCAGGCAAGATGAGATTGCAGGAAAGGAGTTTCGACCTCTACCATCAGCTCGATGGACTGGAGGAAGTCTTTGGCCTGCGAGCTCGGAGAAAAGGTCTCAGACTTGTGTTCACACGTGGCGAAAATATACCCCGGTACATAGTTACCGACGAAGGGAAGCTGGGCCAAGTACTGAACAACCTACTCGGAAACGCCGTCAAGTTCACGCAGGAAGGCCATGTGCACTTGCGGCTCACGGCCGAACCGTTGCAACCGGAAATGGTGACACTGCACTTTGAGGTGGAGGACACCGGGCCTGGCATTTCACCGGAGGAGTTGCCAGGCATCTTTGAGGCGTTCTACCAATCGGAGACAGGTCGCGATGCCGGCGAAGGAACCGGTCTCGGCCTGACTATCAGCCGGCAGTTCGTAAATCTTATGGGGGGCGACATCGTTGTGACCAGCCAGCCGGGGCGCGGCAGCAGTTTCCGTTTCGAGGTACAGGTAGGGCTGGCTCGGGCGGAAGCAACGGACACGTGGGTTACACATCCGATACGACGGGTGATCGGCATCGAGTTCTCCGAGCCGACCTATCGTCTGCTGATCGCAGAGGATAGTGAGACCAACCGCGAATTGCTTGTCAAGCTCCTGGCACCAATAGGCTTCGAGATTCGGGAAACAGTCAATGGCCTGGAGGCCATCCAGGTCTGGGAACGCTGGAGACCACACCTGATATGGATGGATATGCGGATGCCGATCATGGATGGCTACGAAGCCACAAGGCGGATCAAGGCCACAGCAGACGGCCAAGCTACGATCGTCATTGCCTTGACTGCCTCCGCCTTTGAAGAGGATCGAGAGAAGATCCTGGCAGCAGGCTGCGACGATTTCATGCGCAAGCCCTTCCGGGAGGATGAGCTTCTCAGCCTACTGGCCAAGCACTTGGGCGTGCGCTATGTCTACGAAGATGTGGAGCCACCGCCCCTCTCTCGAGCCCTTGACCATACCGTTCGACCGGATGGTGACGCCGAACTCACCGGCCGGCTGGCAGCACTGCCTGGTGAATGGCTTGCCGACATGCAGCGGGCGGCCATCTTGGGCGATCTACGGCTGATGCTACAACTGATCGAACAGATCCGTGAGCAGGATTCAGACCTGGTCGAGGGGCTTGCGGCATTGATCCATGACTTTGAGCACGAGAGGATACTGATGCTGATCGAAAATGTTGGGGTAGGGCCATGAGCAATCAGAGAGCTGCATGCATCTCAGAGAATATCCTGATCGTTGACGATACTCCAGCGAATCTCAGGTTGCTTTGTCAGATGTTGGCAGAGCAAGGGTATGGAGTACGGGCCGCGACCAGCGGCCCGAGGGCCCTGGCCTCTGCCAGAGCAGCTCCGCCTGACTTGATCCTGCTTGACATCAAGATGCCTGGCATGAACGGCTACGAAGTCTGCGAGCATCTGAAGGCAGACCCGCTGACGCGTGATATTCCGGTCATCTTTATCAGCGCGCTGCACGAGATTCAGGACAAGGTCCAGGCGTTTGCTGTGGGAGGCGTCGACTATATCGCCAAGCCCTTCCAGTTGCGGGAGGTCTTGGCGCGTACAGAGACGCATCTCTCCCTGCGCAGTCTGCAAAAACAGCTTCGAGATGCCAACAGCAGAATGGAGCAGGAGTTATCCCTGGCGGGCAGAGTGCAGTCCAGTTTTCTGCCCGGCGAGTTGCCGGCACCAACAGGCTGGCAGTTCTCGGCAGCGCTCAAACCTGCCCGACAGACTTCTGGCGATTTCTACGACACGATTTCACTGCCCGATGGGCGTCTCGGACTCGTAGTCGCTGACGTGGTGGACAAGGGGGTAGGAGCAGCGCTGTTCATGACCCTCAGTTGGATCCTCATTCGCTCCTATGCCATGGAACACCCATCAGCACCTGAGCGCGTGCTCCGTGCGGTGAACGATCGCATTCTGGCGGAGATCGATACCGGACAGTTCGTCACTGTTTTCTACGGAATCCTCGATCCGGCTACAGGGACACTCACCTACTGCAACGCCGGGCACCCCCCACCGTACCTGTTCTCTACCCAAGGCGATGACGAACCCATGCCTTTGACCAGGACAGGGATGGCTTTGGGCGTTACCGAGGCGGAGACGTGGGAGCGTGCGACTGCTCATTTAGCCCCTGGTGATGTCCTGATTCTCTACTCCGATGGAGTCACCGACGCAGTGAGCGGCGAGGGGGTATCCTTTGGTGACGAAAGGCTACGAGCCAGTGTGGAAAACAGCCTGCCACAGTCGGCGGAAAGTATCCTGGATGCTCTGCTAGCCAGAGTACAAGACTTTGCGCACGGCTCTATTCTTGTCGACGACATCACCTTGATGATCGCCATCCGAGAGCCGTGAATCGTGCCGATCGCGGGCGCAGCAGCGCTGAGGGATGATAGTCAATCGCCGAGGTTTGGATAGGAACTGCTGCTGTGGTCGTGCCCGTGGCACACCAGCCAGCAGGTCTTTTCCGAGCCGTCGGGGCTGATCTGCCAGAAGGTCTGGCTGTTGGTCGGCGCGCCGTCGTAGCCAGGCAGGAAGTAGGTGTCGGAACTCCCCTCGATGCTCGTGTCGAGGTTCAGCAGGTGTAGCTGCTCGCTGCCGTGAGTGTCGTGGCACATGTAGCAGGTGGCGTTGTTGCCATGCTGCCGGTGAAGATTGGCCCGGTTGCGCGCGAAATTGGTATCATTCCCCCTGCCAGTGTAGTCTTCCTCGTCGTGGCAATTGAAGCAGAGGTGTTGCGCTGACGGAGATGGATTGCCAGGATCAGCGGTCTGATAGTTGTCCGGGCCGGCAAGGAGGTGCAGGAAGGGTGAAGCGTGAGGGCCCGTCGCACCCACGGCGGGATCGGCATTGCTGTGACAGTCGGTGCAGTAGACCATGCTGTCATCGGACCAGCCAGCGACAAAGCTGTTGGGCGGCATACTCTGGTTGCGGCCCTGCGTCACGACCGGGTGGAAGCTGGCGTTGTAGGGATTGAATTCCTGAGCCAGGTCGCGATGATCGGGCACCTGATTGCTGCCTGTGTAGGTCAGCTTGCGCAGGCCGTCGGGCACATACGAGCTGCCATCCCATCCATCGGGAATATAGGTGGGCAGCGCGGTGAAACTCGAGTGGCACTTGAAGCAAACCTGGTATTCGCGCTCGGCCTCAGCCAGCCAGTTGTAGCCAGCCGGTGCGCCCGGCGCCACCCAAACCGGATCGGCTCCGGGGGTCTGGCCCATCTCTCGTTTGAGCATGGGCGCAGTTGTGTCGCCCCGCGCTGAGTCGTGCGGATCGTGGCAGTCCTCACACTCGACATGGCGATTGGCCCCGCCAAAGTCAGAGCCCTCGGACTCGCCCACGTAATGGATGCCGCTCGTGGCGGCGACATCGTGCTTGAAGAAGCGAGTGGTGGTGTTGGCTACGGCGGCAAAGGCTGCCGCGACATCGGTGCCGGGTCCCTCGGCTGCGTGGCAGGAGAAGCAGAGCGTCTCCTCAGGCCAGGTATCGCGCAGCCCCGAGCCCCCAGACGTGTGAGCACGATGGCAGCCAGCGCAACTGGATGTCGTGACGTCATAGTCCCCATGCGGCTCGCCAGCCACCGGTTCCTCGGTGGGGAGCGGTGGAGGTGCAGTGGGGGTGGGCAGCGGCAGCTCCTGTCGAACTGCGGGGAGTGCCGTGTTCACCACTACTGGCGTGGCGGTTTCGGAAGGGCTGGATGTGGGCACGACTGTTGGAGCCGCTGGCAAGCCAGTCGGTGTGCCATGAGATGACGGGGTGAGGGTCGGCGTGGGTGTGTGGGTCGGCACGATGGTCGCAGGCACCTGTGGCGTAGGACCGGCGGTCTGCGGGCTGCCCTGGGCAAGCGTCCACAGCTCGTCAGCGTCCGGCTGTCTGGCAAAGGCCATGGCTCCCTGGGATAGGAACACATAGGCGCAGAGCAGCACCACGACAAAGGCGAGGGCCAGCAGCCACACGGGGAAGCCGTCCCGGCGGGCTGAGCAAGTGTTCACCACCCGCCGAGACGTAGCAACGGGTTGAAGTTGTGGCTCGTGATTTGAAAGACGTTTCATCTTCTCGTCGTGGCTCAAGTTCATTCCCCGTACCTGCTAGAGCTCGTACTGGTGCGCTCGCGCAATGCTGCCAGGGGCTCCCCAAGAGGCACCCGCCTCCGGGGAGCCACCCGTGCTCAGCGCAAACGACAGCAGAGCTGCTTGTCTACCATGCTATTTCTGATGGCAGACCTGGCACACACCCCGGTTGTCGATGCGCAGCAAGGCGCTGTCGCCAGCGCTGGTCTCGCCCGGTAGCCCGGCACCGTCTGCGGTGCCCGCCATCGTGGTCGACGCACCGTGGGGCAAGTGGCAGGTCATGCAGACGACACGATCACCCGAACCACTCTGGGCCAACGGCAGGGTGTAGCCATCCAGGCCGACGGTCTCAGGGTTGTCATTGCTTCGATACATGTAGGACATATCGACGCGATGGGCAAAGGTGCTGATATCGCCGCCATAGTCCAGGTTGCCGGTGCCGTCATTATCATTGTCGCTGCCGCTGTTGGGTCGCGTCACGTGATAAGCGCCGTGGCAAGCTGCACAGAGCGAGCTGGTGCCAGCTCCCCATTGCTCGGTATCATAGTCCTTGGCAGCGCCCTCATCGACCTGCGCAACGTACACGCTGACCCCATTGATCTCCTCGTTGATGATGCGATAGTTCGGAGAACCGTGGGGGTCGTGGCACGAAGCGCAGTTCAGGGCGTCAACAAGATCCGCCAAGCTGCCCCGGGCCACACCATTGCCCCAGGCTGCGGTCTCGGACCCATACGGGCTATGGATGGAGGTGACCGAGACACCCTGATAGTTCACAAAGCCACCACCAAGCAGGGCCGCATAGTCAGGCGTGTTCGCGGCGCCATCGTCATAGACGTCGTCGCGCGAAGACAGGTAGTAGCCATCTTCCACGTTCGTGTTTGCGCCCGTTGCAGTGGACCCGTGGCAGGACATGCACAGGGCATACGAGGATTCCATGAGCAGACCAGAGTCAGTTGCCGTGTGTGCGCGATGGCATCCTGCACAAGCGTCGGTGGTGGCATCATAGCCGCCGCCGTGTGGACCGCCATAGCCCTGGGCCAGACCTGCTGTCGCAAAGGCTAGGATCAGAGCGACGAGGGTCACGATAAGTACTCTTTTCACTGGATATATCACTCCTTTCGCAGAGTTCCTGGATGGGAACGAGTCAGCAAGACTTTTGCTGTAGAGCCAATGTGTGTGGGTTCACCTCCTTCCAAGTCCACTAGTCGACCGGTCCCGTTACTCTCTCCACAATAACTGGCCAATTTGCCCTCAACTCCTCAGGCGTCACATCATCGGCAGTCAAGAATATGTCGACGTTGCCGTGACAGGAATTGCAACTCTCATTCTGCGGTGTGACGCGCTGAATGGTGTGTGGCGTTGCGTATTTCCACGTCGGCAATGCGTCAAAATCATCCAACAGGTCCTCACCATAGTCGGAGAACGAATCCTCGGTTACAGGTACGTGGCGCACCGGCACGAATTTCCAGGGCCGGTAACCACTCTGAATCGGATTGCGACCGATCTTGAAATCGATCTGGGTTGACTCTAAGGTGAAACCAGCCGAACCATCACCGGATTGCACGTGACAGCCATAGCAGTTTCTGTAAGCGGTAGCATGGCAGGCCTGGCAACTGAGGAGCTTCAGGTGGGCGCCGGCATGCTGCTCGATCCCATCATCTGCTGCCACGTCGGGATGGCAGCCGAGATCGTCGCAGCTTGGGCTTGGCGCACCGTCATAACGCTCCAAGTGCTCATCATCTGCCCCATGATAGTCACAGGCCTCATGGCAGTCACTGCAGAGCATCTTGGCCTTGACCCAGTGAACGTCCCCCTGCCCTTTGCCATCTGGATTCTTGTACTCGGCCTCGATCCGACTGCCATGACAGCCAGCACAAGTCGTATTGATGGCCTCTACGTCTCCAAAGTCGTGGCCTGCCACCAATCCTCCGCCAATCCCCGCCGGGCGGCTCACGTGACATTGGCCGCACGTCGCTGTGTGGCAAGAGTCACAGTGGTTCTCGATGGCTGTCTCGAGCAGACTCGTGTCGGCGGCGCTGCTACGGGTAAAGAGCACGGTTCGGTACCCAGTCAAACTCGCATGGAGGTTGTTCCCGGCATTGGAAACCTCCTGAGCGTGACAGTCGGCACACAGGTCGGTTGAACCGGGCTCGCGAATCAGCCCAGTGTGTGCTACTTCCTTCAGCAGCGTATCCCCCATGCCCCCGTGGCAGGTAATGCAGCCATACCTTCCGTGGATGGACTCCAGGAATGCAAGGTCGTCGAGGTATACAGCCTGCCATCTCTCCTCGGGGGGTAGCTCACCTGCCCATGCTTCATCCTCACTTTGCGATACGATCCCTTCCCCCGATGCCATCGAATCCTTCAGCATAGCTTCGTCGGCGTGACACTGCACACAGGTCTCGTAGCCCTGTTGTGCAGCAGCTTCATGGGTGGGAGCCGACATAGGAAAATCCATAGCAGTGGGTACCGGAGTCGATGTCGGGCGAGGTGTCTCGGTAGGCAGCAAGGCGATGGGTGTTAAGGTCGCCGGCACCGGGACAACTTCGTCCGGCGAAACACAGCCTGTCACCACCAACCCAACCAAGAGGAACACAACGACCAGCAATACCCTCTCTGCACAGAACCTCAAGAACCGCGTTGTTCTTCTCATGAGCTCACTATCCATTCATTGGCACCTATGGCGGCTATCGTTGGATCGCTCAGTGGCAGATCCAGCACTCTGTGTAGGTTGCGTCGTGACTCTCGGGCAGAGAGTGGCACGAGTCACAGCTTGGGTCCAGCTCTGCAAAGTCCTCAAAGTGGCAGCCCCGGCACGCCACATCTCTGTGATCGCCCCTGTACATATCCCAAATCTCAACGTGTTGGTCCCATTCGGCATTCACGTCGTTCCATGTCGCTGCAGGGTCATGGCACTCGATACAGTCCTCGCCTCCCCACCCGGGATGCCCCGACTGGTGACAGTCGGCACAGACGTAGTGCAACCCCTTAAAATCCGGGAAGCTGTGACACTGGAAGCAGTGCAACTCACCATGCGCACCCTCGAGCTCCACGGGATGACTCGAAGCGTCGATCTCTGACCAGGACTCCATAGAGATGTGGCAGCAGGAGCAAGTCAGATAGTCGGTCACGTCGTGGGGCCCTTGGTGGCAGACGTCGCAACCGGTCATCTCCACTCCAGGCTCGCTGGCCTGGTGGCAGCCCCTGCACGACCCCTGCTCTGTATGGCAGTCCACACAGACCATCATCGTGCAGGCCACTTTGCCTGACACCGGGTCGAATCCATGCCCCACACGGCCGTGACAGTCAGAGCAGAACAGCGTGCTCTCCTCTCCATGCGAGATCTTGTACTCCACCAGCTCGTGAGGTATCAGCAGCTCATCTTCACCGATCTTCTCAGGGAGGTCATGATGACAGATGACACACATCTGCGGCTCTTCCTCGGTGATGTCGAGCACGAGACCGGCGTGCGCCATCTCTTTGTCCTCAGCTTCTCCATCACCACGGTGGCAAGCCACACAGCCCAGCGATCCGTGCTTGGTCTGAACAGACTCGGGCTCGATGAGATATTCGCCAGCGATGGTCGGGTCATTTGCACTGGCCTCGAGTGGAGGCAGCGAGAAATGGCAATCGTGACATCCCTCCGAGATATCGCGTCCATATTCCACCACTGGGAGTGTCGGCGTAGGCGGGGCCGGAGATGGGCTTAGTGCATAGCCCACCGGCTCCACCAGGAGACCAAGCACGACGACGAAACCGGCGAGACCGATTCCGAAGGGAATCACGATCCAGTGGGGCCAATCCCGCCCCAGAAGACGCTTTTGCTTTCGCTTCATAGAACCTCCTTGCCCACGGCTGTCAGGCGTACGAATACGATCGCTCACTGAGCACGCAACTCAGAGGGTCAAAGGGATCGCCGAGGCGACAACCAGATAGCGCACAAAGAGCCCGGCTACCACAATCCCCGCGCCCGCCAGCAGACTTGGCATAAAGCTATGTTTGTGGCGCGTATAGGCATAGGCGTGGAATGCAAAGGGATAGACCATGCCAAGGCCGATGACCAGCACCCAAAAGACCACGCTTTGACTGCCTGTCAGGATCATCCTGGCCGATTCCATCGCCTCCCCGCCCTTGGCTATCGCCAGGATCATGAGTAACGCGAGCAAAGCGACCTCCAAGCCTATAAGAGACATGTGGACAATGGGCATCTTACCATAGCGATCGTGCAGGTCGGGTACAGCCATGGTGGCTGCCAGATCAAAGCTCAAGCCCATGCCCGTGGAGACGGCGGAGACGAGAAAAAGCACCGGCAACACGGGCGAGTTCCAGAAGGGGACCGCCTCTACGACAGCAAGCAGGACACCAGTGTACACGGCGGTGCCTACTGCAAACAGGCAGCCTGCGCTGCAGACGATGAGCTTGAGACGGCGATAGGGTAGAGTCTCGGGAACCAGACGCAGGCGCTTGGGAAGGATCTTCTGCCTGTCCTGCAGCCAGGCCAATATGCCCGGCTCCACGTGCATCAGCTCCAGGGCGGCGTATATGAAACATAGTGGCAGGAATAGCGATAGGATCCAGATGCCCCATGTCATCACGGAGCTGAAATTCAGAAACATGAGCGGGATTCGCCACGGCTCGCGCATGCCAGCGCCCAGGTCAAAGATCAAGAGTACGGTGCCGATGAGAATCAGTGGACCAGATACGCCAGCCCCGGCCAGACTGGTGGGGCAGAAATCGTATTTGTACCGCAGCCCACTCAACTCGAACACGGATGCTATGAGAAAGGAACCAGCGCCCATGCCGCCAAGAAACAGGTAAATCGCGATCAGCCATCCCCAATGATGTTCAGCCAAGATACTCCTCCGTGTGTTCTGCTCCGTTGCTCAAGTCAGGTCGATTTGTAGGCGCGTTAGGTGCCCGGAAAGATATACATCAAGACGCCAGGATCGGTGCCGAATTCGGGATGCAACGGTTGCGCGCGACCGGATGCCAGGAGTTTGGCAATCAGCGGATCGCTCCTCTTGCCAAAGATGCGGGCTTCTTTGAGACAGGCCTGCACGCATGCGGGCTCGCCGCCGCCCAGGACCCAATCCAAACACAGCCAGCATTTGCTTGCCACGCCCTTGTGCTCGTCAAAGATGCGCGCGCCGTACGGACAAGCCACAATGCAGTATTTACATCCCACGCAGGTCTTCTCATTGACCAGAACCACACCACTCGGATGATGGTAGGTTGCATCTACCGGACATACCGTTGCGCAAGGAGTGTCCTGACAGTGCTGACACTGCACCGGCAGATACCAGCGGTTCTCCTCATCGCCCCTGGACAGGATGCGGATGTAACTCTGATCCTCGGGCAGGTGGTTTCGCTGGTTGCATGCCTCCTCGCAGGCGCGGCACCCAGCACACTTGTTGAGATCAAGAATCAGAACGTACTCGCTCTTGGCCTTCTCCAAGGCCTCCGAGAAAGAAGCACATCCGCCGCCAGTGGCAGCCACGAGGCCACCAGCCAGACCCGCTTTTAGCAGCGCGCGACGGGAGATACCGGGGGCGCCAGCCTCGCCCGTTTGCGATGGCGCGACACCTTCTGCATCTTTGCAGCGTTGGTTCATAGTCCACTCCTTCGCCTACCCTTCAGCATGTCTATCCTAGTATGACCAAACCTGGATGCGGTCGTTCTCACGGTCCGCAACATAGACCCGGCCCGTGCTGTCAAGGGCGATGTCACCTGGATAATTGAACCGCCCATCCTCTGTGCCCCAATCACCAAAGGCGTACAGGAAGGTAGGTTCCAGATCCGATACGTCATAGACCTTGACGCATTGCTCCACGGCATCGACAACGTGCAGTCGATCGCGCTCATCCATTGCTATGCCCCGCGGCAGACTCAGCGCACTATCGCCCACTCCCAGCCCAAAGCAGTACAAATAGTCGCCCATCGCGTCCCAGACAGAGATGCGCCCATTGTTGCCGTCGGAAACGTAGAGGCGCGCGGTCGAGTCAGTCACCGCCGAGTTTGGGAACATGAGCTCACCATCCCCCTGCCCCTGCGTACCACAGTCAAGCTCCGGCGGGTCGAATTCGTGCCAGCTCCCGGCCAACGTCAGATCGAAGGCAAACTCGCGCACCTTGTGCTGCCCCTCAGCGACATCGGTCAGGAGCATCGTGCCCTGCTCTCCCACTCGGACACCCAGGGGCGCCCATGCGGCTGGATCGGGCGCAGGCAGGACCTGCTCCCCCCCATCTGGTGTCCCAATCCATACCGTGCCTGCGAAAAGATTGTAGGCCAGGGTGCTACCCGGCTGCAGATCAGGGACGTGCTTGAAGGCATACTCACTTAGGGTTAGATCCGGGCCGAGGAGCGCATCCAGCAACTCCCCTTCCGGGTTGTAGGCAAAGACAGCGCGCTGCAGGCGATCGGTGACGAATACGAGGCCGGTTGGGCCCACCGCTACGTACACCGGCACGCGCTCAGCAGGCTCGGTGTAGGGCGGCGAAAATGCGCTCAAAAGATCGCCATCGCGGTCAAAGATCTTGATCTCGCGCTGCCCCCCCATCTCTGTCGCATAGATCCGCTCACCATCGGGCGACACAGCAACTCCCACCGGTTTCTCGACGCCATAGATGGAAAAGAGGTAGTGGGGCCGGTAGTTAATGCTCCCGGGCAGGGGCAGCAGGTCGGGCAGCGGTCCAGGTTGCAGCAGATAGCGGATAAACAGGGCTATGGCGGCAATCACCAGCACAGACAGCGCCGCCACACCAAAGATCAGCCTACGACGCTTCTTTCTCTGCAGCTCGAGGGCAGCGTCACCGCCCACTGCCCCTGCTTCCGCGCCAATCGCGGCAGCCGGCAGGTCCTGTGCGGCCTCGCCTTCATCTCCTGTCACTGGAGCAGATGCCGCATCCCCGGACACGCCTTCCTGCGCGGTCCCGACAGCGTCGGCTGCAGGCATGCCGGAAGGCCCGGTGGCATCCTGCTCCGGCACGGTGGTATCGGGTCTCTTGAGATCTGCGTCGCTATCGCTATTCTGGTTGGACATCGTTCCCTTAGTGCGCCGCTTCCAGCGCTGCCTGCACCCGACCTAATGCCTGCCGGGTCGCGAAATCACCTGGATCCAGTTCCTGTGCCCGCTCAATGGCCAGCAGCGCGGGCTGCAGGTTCTCCACACTCTCGTAGGTCAACCCCAGCCCCAGGAAGGCCGGAGCAAAGTTGGGCAGAGCCTCCGTAGCCTGCTCGAGATAGGACACTGCCGCTGAATAGTCCTTCCGAGAAAAGGCCAACATTCCCCGGGCATAGGCAACATAGTCGGGCAGATCCAGAGCTGAATAGCTGACTGTCATGGCTTCATAAACTTTGTCATAATCGGGCACGAGGCGCACCGCATCCTGGTAGCTCTGAACCGCCAGCGCGGGTTGGCTATTGGCGTTGTAGGCAAGGCCAAGCTGATATAGCGCATCTGCATCCACAGCGCTGATCTGAAGCGCAGCTTCAAGCACGGGGATCGCTTCCGCCGGGCGGTCCAGCTGCAGATAGGACTGGCCCAGGAAGTAGTAGGCCGCCTCCAATGCCTGGTCCGACCGAGCCATCGGCCCATCCTTGCGCAGCGTGACAAAGGCCTGCAGCGGTGCAAGCGCCGCTTCGGGCTGGTCCAAGCGCACATGGGCAATGCCCGCGATCAACAGGGCACCGACATCCTCTGGATATTGGCCCAGAACTTGCTCGGCCTGTTCCAGTGCCCTGGTATTCTCCCCGGCACTCAGGTAGGATTCGGCCAGTACGACTCGCAGTTCCGGGTCCTGAGGACTCTGGTGGATAGCTTGCTCCATGCTGGCGATATCGGACTCGACCGCGGGCTGGCCCTCGGCATGGATGTAGCGATCCCAGATGTAGTATCCGGCAAAGATCACCAATACGGCAATAAGGAGGCCAAGCACAATCCAGAAGAAACGTTGGATTGTCTGGGTGCCAAGTTGTAACCTACTGCCAGTAGCGTCGTTAGCAGGTTGCATAGAATATCCTAAGGACCGGCGATCACGCCACCCGGATGACAACGGCTGCACAGGATGGCCTGGTGGCAGTTATAACACAACTGATCGCCCGTCCGGCGATACTCGTCGGAATGCGTGTAAAGCATGTCCGACGGATGGCTGAGATTGTGGCAGGCCTCGTTCTGGCAGAAACCCTGCCCGTGACATTGATAGCACTCTTCCCGCTCGGCGTCGGTGGTCGTACGATGCTCCACAGTATAGCGGAAATCAGAATGGGA
>JASFLR010000022.1:0-12683 GCA_050117995.1 Anaerolineae bacterium | reverse complement strand
GCCTGCCTTCCGCAGAGCAGTCATCATCTCCAGTCCGCTCATGCGGGGCATCTTCAGGTCAGTGATCACCAGGTCAGGCTTTTCGGCTAGCGTCTTGCTAAAAGCTTCCCTGCCGTCCATAGCCGTGACGACCTGGTAGCCCTCGGGGCGCAGGACGCTATCTGCCAGAAAAACCAGATTCTCCCTCCGGTCGTCGGCGACCAGGATCTTCTCGCCGCTCATCTCCCCCCCCATCTATCGCGACTTGCAGAAATCTCCCGTCTCCGTCCGCAGCAAGTATAGCAGACTTCTCGGCAGTTGGCAATTAGCAGGATATCTCTGCTGCAGGTGGCGACCAGCCCTCGTTGCAGCATTGCTCCCAAACAACAGGCGATGTATAATGGCTGTGGATATTCGCTGTCATGCACAAGCAGACGACCCATAAGGAGCAAGCCATTGAAGATAACGTCTGAACCCATCTCCCTGAATCTGGAAACACCGTTCCGTATTGCCCACGGAACAAGCCTGGCCCGGCACAACGTATTGGTTCGCATTACTAGCGGAGAGCACTATGGCCTGGGCGAGGCTGCACCCGTTCGCCAACATCACGAAAGTCAGGATGGCGTGCTGGCCTACCTGGCTGACCTACCGCCGCTGGATGGGAGCCCGTTCCATCTGGAAGAGATCCTGTCGGCGCTGCCGCAGGGTTCCCAATCGGCACGCGCTGCGATCGACATTGCCCTGCACGACCTGATCGGGAAGCAACTGGGCATCCCCCTGTACCGCCTCTTTGGCCTGAATCCTGGATCTGCGCCCCCCACATCAATGACCATCAGCATCGGAACGGAGCAAGAGGTACAGCGTTGGGCGCGCACCGCAGCAGAGCGCTTTTCGATCCTCAAGCTCAAACTGGGCCAGGAGCGCAGCCTGGAGCTGGTGCGAGCTGTCCGAGCCGTCACCGATGCCCGCCTTGTGGCTGATGCCAACTGCGCCTGGACCGTGGAACAGGCAAAGAGCCTCATTCCAGCCATGGCTGACCTTGGATTGGAATGGATCGAGCAGCCCTTGCCCGAAGAAGATCTGGATGGGCTGCGGCAGATCCGCGAGTTCTCACCTCTCCCCATCTTTGCTGACGAGCCGGTTCGCACCGCCCGCGACATCCCACGACTGGCTGGGTGCGTGGACGGTGTAAACATCAAACTGATGAAGGCGGGCGGGCTGCGTGAGGCCATGCGCATGATCGCCGTCGCGCGCGCGCACGGTCTGCAAGTGATGTTGGGCTGCATGATCGAGACGTCGGTAGGCATCACAGCCGCCGCCCACCTGGCCCCGCTGGTTGATTGGGCCGATCTTGACGGCAATCAAACAGTCATCAACGATCCGTTCGTCGGCGTGCGGGTCAAAGATGGACGCCTCGTTCTGCCCGACGGGCCGGGCCTTGGTGTAGAGCCACGCCCGGATGGCATTGCAGCATGATAGTCATTGATGGCTCCTACGGAGAGGGCGGTGGCCAGATCCTGCGCACCAGCCTGACCCTATCGGCCATAACTGGCGAACCTGTGCGCATCGAGGGGATCCGTGCGGGTAGGCGCAAGCCGGGACTGATGCCCCAGCACTTGACCGCGGTCCGTGCCGCGAAGCGCATCTGCAACGCCGAGGTCGAAGGAGCCAAACGCAACGCCCAGGATTTGGTGTATCGCCCCCGCACGGCACCCCAGGCAGGAACCTACACCTTTGACGTGGCGCAGGCGGTCAAGGGAGGGAGCGCCGGCTCGGTGTGCCTGATCCTGCAGACGGTCCTATTACCACTTGCCCTGGCAGAGGGTTCCTCACAGGTAACGCTGGTGGGCGGGACACACGTCGCTTGGAGCCCACCCTACGACTACGTCAAGCGCGTCTACCTGCCTGCGCTGGACCGGATGGGCATCGCTGCCAAGGTGTCGATCAAGAACTGGGGATGGTATCCCATCGGGGGTGGCAGAATCCAGGCATTCATCCAGGGACGGGAGCCAGGGGAGGCAGCACAGATCCCGGATAGCTCCATTATCAACCAGACACTGAGCGTCCGAGGGACCTTGCTGCGCGTACGCGGCCTGTCCGCCAGCAGCAACCTTCCCAAACACATTCGCATGCGGCAGCAGGGTGCCGCGCTTCAAGCGCTGCGCTCCAACAGCGTGAATGCCCGCATCGACGTGCAGGCTGCCCCATCAAAGGGTAAAGGCACCGTCGTATTTCTCTGGGCCGAGTTCGAGGGGGCAACCGCCGGATTCACCGCTCTGGGCAAGCTGGGCAAGCCCGCTGAACACGTTGCCGAGGAGGCGGCAGACCGGCTGCTCGATTTTCTGCGCGGCAATGCAGTCCTCGACCGCCACCTCGCCGACCAACTGGTTTTGCCCCTGGCCCTGGCCTCCGGACCATCGCACTTTTCCACCGAGGCAGTAACCGGTCACCTGCTGACCAATGCCTGGGTCGTCAACCAGTTCTTCCCCGGTCGCGTGCAGGTAGAAGGTGAGCGGGGACAGCCAGGAACCTGCAGGATCGGATAGGCAACTAGAAAAGCCCGGCCTCTGAACTGGGCCGGGCTCTCCCGCTATCCCCTACCAGCGTTGGTGGACTTGTGGGCGGATCAGGCGATCGTACAGATCGCGGATAGCCTCCATGGTTTCATCGCTGAGCGGCGGCAGATCGCTGGCTGCCGTATTATCGATAGCCTGGGCCGGTGTTTTGGCTCCGGGAATGGCACAGGTTACGGCATCGAACATTAGGATCCAGCGCAGGGCAAACTGGGCCATCGTCGTGCCCTCCGGGACCAATGCCCGAAGCTCCTCGACAGCGCTCAGACCGACATCGTAGGGCACACCAGAGAACGTTTCGCCGACGTCGAATTCCTCCCCCTCCCGGTTATAGTTCCGGTGATCGTCCTCCTCAAAGGTGGTGTTGGCCCGCATCTTGCCAGTCAACATCCCGCTCGCCAGCGGCACCCGCGTCAGAATGCCGATCTGTCGCTCCTTTGCCTGGGAGAAGAAGAGCTGCGCCGGGCGGTGTCGAAAGATATTAAAGATGATCTGCACCGTCTTCACATTAGGAAACTCGATCGCCTTCAGCGCCTCCTCCACCTTTTCCACACTCACGCCATAGGCGCGCAGCTTGCCAGCCGCTGCCAGGTCATCCAATATACCGAAAACCTCCGGCCGGTAGTAGACCTCAGTGGGTGGGCAGTGCAGTTGCAGCAGATCCAGGGTCTCCACACCCAGGTTGCGCAGGCTCCGCTCGACAAAGGCAGTCAGGTTCTCGCGATTGTAGCCATCCGCCACGTGCGGAGACAGCCTCCGGCCTGCCTTGGTAGCAACGTAGATCCGCTCGCCCTTGCGCTCACGCAACACCTGCCCGATCAGCCTCTCGCTGCGCCCGTCGCCATAAACGTCAGCCGTATCGACGAAATTCACGCCCAGGTCGAGGGCCTTGCGCAGGGCCGCCAGCGAAACGTCGTCTTCCACCGTGCCCCAGGCACCACCAATGGCCCAAGCCCCAAAACTGATCTCGGAAACCTTCCACCCGGTACGCCCCAATGTCCTATAGTTCACGACTCAGATCCCTTTCTGTGCTCACCGTGCCAGCTCAGGCAGACTCCACCTTGAAGGCTGGCATCGACAGCACCTGCTCACCAATCCTCAGTTCCCAATAGGGGAACCAGGCCAGGGCAAAGAGGTCGATGCGCACATCGGCGCGCCGGGGGCGGACCTCGATCTCCTCCACCTCATCGATTAACTCGCGCCACTTGGCATCCAATTCCTCCAACTCGGCCTTGGCTTCCTCATTTAGCATCTCGACCTCTTCCTCTAGTTCTTCGATGACCTCCTCAGACTCTTCTACGTCAGCCTGTGCCTGGCGGGTCATGCGCCGCTTGCGACTTGCCGATGAGAGCCGCGAGGAGGACCTGCTCCCCGTGAAAAGTCCAATTACTGACTCCACCCCCGACAGCAACTCCTCCTGCTTGCGGGCGCTGTGCTCGATCTTGTCCTCCTCTAACTCGCGCTTCTCTCGCCTGAGCCTGTCCTTGATGCGATCTACCTCACGCTCGTACTTGGCTGAGAGCTTCTCCGCTTCATTGTCGCGGGCCTCTTCGGCGCCCTTTCGGCATCGCCGCTGAAAAGACTCCTCGCTTTCGCCTATCTCCGAATACAGCTTGAGATGCGGGTTGTACCGCAATGTTACAGACGAATTGTAGTACAAGTAATCATTGAACTCCGATTCCAGCTCTGTGTAGCGTTTCGATTCGCCCAGATCAGACGGTAGCGCGGCATAGAGCGTCCCGTGCTCGGGTTCTCGCTCCAGGTCGCTGGCATCGATCTGCACCTTGCCCGCGGCCCAGTCCACACTATACCCTTCATCCTGCACAGGGAGCAGGTACCCCACATCTTCCTCGTGGGTCTGGCGGCTTTTGGTGTGCGCAAAGCGAAGCCTGGCAAGTCCCACCAGCGCAGGGTGATAGACAAGTCTGCCCTCCTGCTCGCCCGTGGAGCGCACCCCCAGGCCCTGTTCTCGGGCAAGCTTGGCCACCGCCGTCTGTAAGGACACTCGGGCAGGCCAATAGACCTGGGTGACCCGCGAGGGCAATTGGGGAGGCACCTCGTTGTACGGCAATTCCGAACCCGGCCCTGGCGGCGGAGCAGGCGCGCTTGAAGGTGTGCTTGTCACCTCACTGGGACTTGATGCGCGCTCGGGCCTCGCCGGTTGTTCTCCGACCAGTTCCTGCACCTGAGTGCGGGTCAGTGGGCCACGCAGGTAGCTCATTGCCCAGCGGGTGTGGAACACGACCGGCCTTCCCTCATGCACGTTGTGCAGAAGGAACACCCGAGACTTGAGCGCCGAGATCAAACGATCCAACTGCGCCCGGCTAATGCCGCCCTCACCTACTTCGACACCTTCCAGCCCATCGAGCAGTCGCTGCTTGTCCCGGTCGGCTTGCATCCGGCCGATGAACCAGGTACCTGCGTTAGTCAGCGCCTTATAGTCAAGGTCCACGGGGTTCTGCGTAGCGAGAATCAAGCCCAAACCAAAGGCGCGAGCCTGCTTGAGCAACGTCAGCATCGGCTTCTTCGTCGGTGGATTCGACGGATGAGGCGGCAAGTAGCCGAAAACCTCGTCCATGTAGACCAGCGCCCGCAGGCTGGTCGTACCGCTTTGTGCGCGCATCCAGCTAACCACCTGCTCCAGCAGCAGCGTGACAAAGAACTGCTTCTCCACATCCGACAGATGGGCAATATAGAGGATGCTCACCTGGGCCTTGCCCGATGCGCCAAACAACAGCCGATCTATCTCCATCGGCTGGCCCTGGATCCAGTCGGCAAATGCAGGGGAGGCCATCAACCCATTCAGGAGCATCGCCAGGCCCATGCGATCCTTCTCGGGGAAAAAGGTGTTCACCGGAAAGACCCCAAGCTGGGAGAACGGCGGCTTCTGAATGCGCATGATCAACTGGGCCAGATCCAGGTCCTCACCTGCGCGCCAGGCATGCTCAAAGATGTTCGATAGCAGAATGTGCTCCCGGCTTCGCACCGGATCGGATTCCACGTCGATCAGCCCCAGCAGGGCCGACACGATGCTTTCGATCTTGTCACGGAGCAGCTCGCTGTCCGTGTCCCACGACAGGTTCGGCGCCTTGAACGTGTCCAAGATGCTCAATGGCAGGCCTGCGCTGCTGCCTGGCGTAAAGATGGCAAAGTCAGCCGCTTCTCTCAGCCGGCGGATCCGATCCGGCCCCTGTCCGCTCCCCTCCAGCCCGTTGCGCCACAGATCAGCCATGTCGGCTGCATAGGTGTCCAGGTCCAGATCCTTGCGACGCGCATCGTCCGGGTTCACCCATGGTCGAAAGTCCTTGGGCGATAGGTCAGGGAAAGTCAGGAGAAGGTTGGTCATGTCCCCCTTTGGATCGATGATCAGAGAGGGGACCCCATCCAGCGCAGCCTCTTCCAGAAGGATCACGCCCAGACCGGTTTTCCCGCTGCCGGTCATGCCCAGGCAGACGGCGTGCGTCGTCAGATCACGAGCGTCATAGTGCACGCGCTGATCGAGCAACTCATCCCTTTCCAGGTTATACTCCTGTCCCAAATAGAAACTTGCCAGGCGCTCTTCAACCTTGCCCACAGCTGCTCGTACCTCCTAGCTATTTGTCGCGCCAGCACGCTGCCCTACAATCCTGTTGGCGCAGGCCACGGTTGCCGCCGCAATCTGGATTTTACCAATGATAGGTGCAAAAGGCAAAATAAAAGGGGTGACACCGGGCGGCATCACCCCTATCCGTCGGTCCAGGACGACACTACTACCAGCCGAAGGGCCCCCCCTACCCTTTCGACCACGCCATCCAAGCCGAACAGACCAAAGTTGGGCGGGATATAGATCCCGCGGGAAGCTCACTTCCGGCATCACCATAAGCCATGCCAGAGAGCACACAGGGCAGCCCCAACAATGGGACTAAAGCATTCCATTTTGGTCAGCTCACTTGGTTGGGGCACAACCCTTGTAGAAATGATACTCGATTTTCGCCTGTTTGTCAAGAGCACGACGGAAGGTGTCGAGATGTTGACAGATAATCTCGAGCCCTTCACCCAGCTCTTATTGCTTTAATAGCCTCACTCTCCGTATATGCCTGTTGCTGTCCAGTTCTCAAGTCTTTCACCACAATCTCGCCAGCTTTTACCTCATCTGGCCCCAGGATCACCACAAAGGGGATCTCATTGCGGTCCGCGTACCGAAACTGCTTGCCCAACCGGATCGGTTCCAGGATCTGCTCGGTGTTGATACCCGCCTGCCGCAGGCGGGACGCCAGGCCCAGCGTCTGAGCGTACAACTCCTCGTTGAACAGTGTGACCAGCACCTGGCTGGGCGACACCGGCAGGCCAGGGCGCTTGCTCGCCTCGCCCAGCAGAAGCTCAAAGACCACGTCTCCCATGGCAAAACCCACACCCGTGATCCGGTCTCCGCCCACATCAGCCACCAGGTTGTCATAGCGCCCACCACCAAAGATGGCCCTCGACGTCCTGGCGCGATCGTACGCTTCGAAAACTGGACCGGTGTAATAGTCCAGCCCGCGCACAATGCCGGCATCGTACACCAAATAGTCAGCCACGCCGAAAGCCTCAGCCGTGACAAACACCTGCTTCAGTTCCTCAGACTCTCGCCACAGATCCGGGTTGGCCAACATCGCCTTGAGCTCGTCTACCTGCCTCTCCCCGAGCCCGAGTTCCAGCGCCCAGGCCGTCCACTTTTTCGGCGACAGTTTGTCCCTCCGATCTATGAGACGAAATACCTCTTCTCGCAATCCATCCCCAATGCCGATCTCGGACAGTTTGCGCTCCATCAGCCGCCGGCTATTGAGAAAGATGGCTACATCCTCAGAGGACAGCCCCACGCTGCGCAAGAACTCGGCGCCTATGGCCACAATTTCGCCGTCAGCCGCAGATGTCTCGGCACCCAGAAGATCAATATTCCACTGAAAAAACTCGCGGGTGCGGCCCCGCTGCGGTTTCTCGTAGCGCCAGAATGGTCCATAGGAGAACCAGCGCACCGGCAGCACGAGCTGCGCCTGGCGTTGAGCCACCATACGCGCCAGCGACGGCGTGAGCTCTGGCCTCAGCGCCAGCTCGTCGCCTCCCCGGTCGGTGAGGACGAACGACTGCTCCTTGACCAGTTCTTCCCCACTCTTGGCAGCGTACAGCTCCAGCCGCTCCAGAAGCGGCGCTTCATATTCCTGGTACCCGAAACGCTGCGAGATCTCCCGCACCTTACCATACAGCCAGGAACGAAAGGCCATCTCCTCCGGATAGAAATCACGGGTGCCTTTCACTGCTTGGACAGTCGTTTTGGTCGCCACTTCTCATCTCCTTTATGACACCAACGGAAAACACCGACAGAGAATAATCAGCCCCCTGCCGGAACCGGCTCAAAAACAAAAGCGTGGTCCGCTTCGCACCACGCTTTGGGACAACCTTGAGTGGAGCGCACAGCCCCACAATATCAGGGTGCCCCGCGAATGTGATGGTGAAATCGAGCCATGAAGTCACAGGCAGACAGGCACTGCAACGTCGCTACGCCTGGGTTCAGCAGAGTAACCCCGTCATTCACCGTCGCGTTCCTCCCCACCACACCGATTATACCACAGCCTCAGATCCTTGCAAGACAGATCCGGCTAGCCAGCCTCGACAGACTCCTCTTCCGATGGAGACTCGGCAACCACCGCTTCCTCATCGGCCTGGGACAGGTCGCGCGGCGAAGGTGGTACATCAAAGGACTCGGGTTCGGGCTCAGTCCCGATCATCTTTAGCGCGCCGTGAAGCTTGCCCCCATCATCCAGCAAGAAGCTACTGACGGTCACATCTGCCCAGACCCGTCCCGTCGAAAGGATCTCCAGGCGGCCATTTGCCAGGATCGAGCCCTTGGCCTGGCCCGAGACCGACACATTCTGGGCCTCAATCTGGGCATCCACCCGTCCCTTCTCGCTAACGATCACGTTGCCCACCGTCTTGATGGAGCCCCGGTATACGCCATCGATCTTGACAATGCCATCACATACCAGGTCGCCGTGCATGTTAGCCGTAGGGCCAACGTGCACCTCTACTCGGTCCACTGGAACCGGGCGTTTCTCTCGTCCAAACACAATTCGCTCCTTGTTCCCTATCAGGTGCCCCACTGACGGCAGCACCTGACATATAGTGTGGGTTACGTCTGCAAACGCCCAACGTAGAACAACGCTCACACGCTACCCCGGGCTGCTAACGGCTCAAATTCTACTCCAAACCAGGCAAAAGCGCAAGGTCACACGCAAGAACGGATAGGGATTCTGCAAAGCCCAGCACCAGGTCTCCACCGACACTCGCAGTCCCGTCTCGGGGATGTTGTGCGCTCCCGGTGCTGCCTGTCGCCCCGGGACGGGGCTCCCAGCACGGCGCTCCAGTGTCTCCCCAGCGACTTTGCTACATCCCTGCAAGAAAGGACCCCATCGCCGGTGGCCAACGGTTTCGTACATATGCCGCGAGGGTTGACTACGACTGCTTCTTGTATGCCAGGGCAATGGCCTGCTTTTCCTCGTCAGTGAGCGAATAGGTCGACTCCCACGCTTTCAGCGGCTTGGCGTAGACCCGAGTCGCACCACGACCGTGCAGGCTCGAGAGAACCACGCCATTTCCGTGACCATCCACCAGGGCAACAGCAAAGCTCTGGTCGCCTCCGGTATCCTGGAAGGGATTAAAGCGCACCACGCCCATGTGCTGCATGCTAAAGTAGGACGCCTTCTCCAGTTGACGAGCCAGTTGATCCACAGCAGCCACCCGGGTCTCCGTCTCGCGCACTTGGGAAATGTGGTCGTGCAACATCGCCTCCAGGTTCCCGCCCGAAGTACCGGTCATCAGGTGTTGGTACTGGCCCAGCAGCCGTTGTTGCCGTGCCAACAGCAGCACGACGCCTCCCAGGGCCAGCAGAGCCAGCACCAGAGCCACAACGGCCAACGTTCCTGCACTGGAACTGAATAGGCTATCCGCTGCGTTCATGCCTCACCTCATCACATTTCGCACTGGATCTATTGTACCCCAAGCAGAGCCCGGATGGCAAATCGCCGGCGGAGCACCGGTGCGTCAGGGCGATTTGGCCTTTGCCGCCTGTGATGCTATATTGGGACACAAGCTTGGCTTCAGGAGGGTAGATTGGCGAAACTGCTGGTAGGCACGAACAACCGTGGCAAAGTTCGGGAATACGAGGAGCTATTGGCGAACTTGCCCGGGGCGCTTCAGATCACATTCCCGGCGCAGAAGGGCCTGGCCCTGGAGGTGGAAGAAACGGGCGAGACCTTTGAGGCGAACGCCCGCATCAAGGCCCTGGCCTATGCGCAGGCATCCGGTCTCCCGTGCCTGGCCGACGACTCGGGCCTGGAAGTAGATGCCCTGGATGGAGCTCCAGGCGTCCACTCGGCGCGATACGCTGGCCCGGGTACTACGGACGTCGACCGCTACCGCAAGCTGCTCGATGCTTTGGCCAATACACCCGTTGGTCAGCGCTCGGCGCGCTTTCGCTGCGTAGTAGCCCTCGCCCTGCCCGATGGCACGGTGCGCACCGCTAGCGGCACCTGTGAGGGAGAGATTGGCTTTGTCCCTCGGGGCGAGCATGGGTTCGGCTACGACCCCATCTTTTTCGTGGAGGGCCATGACGGGCGCACAATGGCAGAACTGTCTCCAGAGGTCAAGAACAAAATCAGCCACCGCGCCCGAGCGCTGATGGCTATTCGGCCTATTCTGCAGCAACAGATGCAGGAGTGGGAGGAATGAAAACCACCTGCTTCACCGTGCAAGGTGCAGCAGGCCAGGCCTTAGAGCATTTCCACGAAAGAGGAGAGAGCCTCGACCACAGCCCCTGGCCTCTCGACCATGACCATGTGCCCGGCACCCTCCACCAGGTAAAGCTCCGCGCCTTTGAGTTGATCGCGCAGGTAGATCGAGTATTTCGACGGCGTGAGATGGTCCTGGGTGCCACACACGATAACGGCCGGGACAGCAATCTCACCCAACCGGCCCATCACGCTAAAGGTATCGCAGGCAGCAAAATCCCCATGCAGCACCTCGGCCGGGATCGAAACCATCTGGCGGCGGCCCAGTCGCACCATCTCTGCAGGCGTTTCCGGTCCAAAGGCGAAATCACAGATGAGCCGCACTGCCGCCTCATGATCCTGGCGAATGCCATCGAGTATGGCGGGCGCCACCCGCAGACGGGCGCCGGTAGCCACCAGCCCCAAACCCGCAACCCGTGCCAGATAGCGCAGAGCTACATCCTGGGCGATCGCTCCACCCATCGAGTGACCAACTAACACTGCCCGGTCCTCGCCAATCTCGTCGAGGAATGCCACTAGCCAGTCACTATATGCCGCGATGCTATCCCGTCCCTGTCCTTCGGAACGCCCGTGACCCGGAAGATCGAGCGCATAGGTTGGCGAGCGAGGCAGGTCGCGCACCTGGTAAAGCCAATGCTGGTGCGTTCCTCCCGCACCATGCACAAAGACCACCGGCGCCTTGTCCGCCGGCACTGGGCGCCGGTGGGCATAGTAAGCACGCGCGCCTGCCACCGTCACAAAAGGCATAACAACTCCTCGGGTCCTGTTCGGCGAACCAAGTTCCAAAAGGATCAGCGCGCGTGCTGGCCGCTGATCCCTTGCTGGTCTGTACCGGGGCGACCAGGGCCTAGGTGGGGAACTCGGTTGGCACTTTGGTGGCGCAGTTGACCAACTCGGATGCAGCCTTTGGGAAGCGCATGATCTTGCTCATGGTGCCCGAGAGCTTGAGCTGCCCCGTAATCATACCCTGAATCGGATCCAGTTTCTTCTCGATCACGCGCCGCCAGGTATTCACTGGAGCCCGGATGACAAACTCGGGATCCATGTCGCCCTCATCTGCCACCTCGTACGCATCCCGGGCATCCCCATGCCACAGGTCAATATAAAGGACCACCTTTTCCTCTAGCCCCGGTCCCGGCTCGCATATGAAGTAAAAGTCCCCCTCCCACTTCAGGGCCGATTTGCGGTAGGCATCACTCTCGTTGACTTTTTCCGCCATGGCCTTGATCCACTCGTCCGACGGGAATCTGAACGTCATTTTGCCCTCCTTATCTAGTTAGCGCCAGCGCTTTGACTGTGTTCCTACGTTCTACGGCGCGGTGTGCCAAAGATGCGCACGTGACGCCGTGGATCCTTTCCGTAACTATGGGATACCAGATTCGCCTGCCGGGCAAGCTCATGCTGCAGGCGGCGGATATAGGAGTTTCGAGGCGTCAAGTCCACCGACTTTTTTCCCGACAACACCGAGTTGATGGCTTCCTCGGTCTCGCGCATGGCAATCGCCATCGGATCCAGCTCGGAGACATCCAGGCCAAAGATATCGGCCAGGCAGCTCTCAATCTGGTTGACCGTGTTGGAGCGCAATACATAGATCGGGACTCCGCGGCGCTCCGCGTTGTTAAGCGGCTGAGGACGACGCCTGTAGTAGTTCTTCAGCGTCATCACTGCGTCAGCGCGCTCAACATCCACCACCAGGTCCACCGGCAGATGCAGGTTCTGAGCTGCCTGGCGCACCCGGTTCTTGCCCACGCCATAAGCATATACTCGCAACACGCGCGTCGGCGCCTTCTGGCGAGCGGGTGCTGTGCGCAACGGAGCCTCTTCAGGCTGTGGCATCGCCAGCGTCGCCGCCGCCTGCTCCACCTGCACCTGCCCCGACTCATCACGATATCGAATCTCGGGCGGATGGCTGCGCCCTCGCAACAATGCATCAACCGAAGCCGCTACATCGTGGTGAACCGCCACATATTGCCAGTCCTTGATCTCGATTACCACGTCAAAGGTTGGCGGAGCCTTGCGCTCCAGCACTGTCTTTTGCGTGCCACGCCTCCGGGCTTCCTCATCACTCAGGGTCACGGCCTGGATACCGCCCACCAGGTCACACAAGGTTGGGTTCTGCAACAAGTTGTCGAGCGTATTGCCGTGGGCAGTACCCACCAATTGCACGCCTCGCTCGGCGATGGTCCTCGCTGCTGCGGCCTCGAGTTCGCGGCCAATCTCATCGATGATGATCACCTCGGGCATGTGGTTTTCCACCGCCTCGATCATCACTTCGTGCTGGAACTCGGGCTGTGCAACCTGCATACGCCTTGCCCGTCCGATGGCGGGA
>JASFLR010000021.1:0-12733 GCA_050117995.1 Anaerolineae bacterium | reverse complement strand
AAGGTCAGACCTCTCTCATCGGTTGCAGTTGGAAGTATACCGTGTGGGCGAGTACAAGCCTACTCCTCTGCTGGCAATCCTGCCAGTCCGCAAGCTGGTGACACCCATCCTTCGTTGGGGAGTACCTCCTCAGGATGAGCGGCAGCCAGTGCCGATGATCGGCAAACCGGTGGGCATCAAGGCGCCACCTGCTCGATCATCGGCATGGCTCTTGGTAAATCTACTTCGGCGACGGTCCGAAGCTGACCAAAGTCATACACATCTACTCCTAGATGCGGTATAGTGAATTCACTACTCGCGATGCGGAATTCAGGAGGAGTAACCTGTGAGCAAGAATATAGACAACTCGACCTTTCGAAAGGCCAAGCTGAAAGAACTCATCCTCAAGCTCCACGCCGGTGAGTCACAGCACAGCGTCCAACAGGAACTGGTCCAGACACTGGGCACCATTCCCTATGGCGAGGTGGTGGAGGTAGAGCAAGAGCTGCTAGAAGAAGGGCTGCCCCAAGAGGAAGTGCTCAGGCTCTGCGATATCCATTCCAGCGTGCTCGAGGGCAACGTCGACCTCAGCGCTGCCAGGTCGGTTCCGGAGGGCCACCCTGTAGATGTCCTCCTTCAAGAGAACAGGGCATTGGCTGCCATGATCAAAGAGGCAAATGCGCAACTCGCCGGATTGGACGGAATGGGCGATGGCGACCTTCAGAACGCCACACTGAGCCTCATCGCGCTCTACAATCAGCTCATCGATGCAGACAAGCACTACCTGCGCAAGGAGTACCTCCTGTTCCCCTACCTGGAGAAGACCGGTGTCTCCGGCCCGCCCAAGGTCATGTGGGGCAAGCACGACGAGATCCGGGAGCTGCTGAAGGGCAGCATCGAGGTACTGAGAACGCCGGGCATCACCAAGGAGGAGCTGCTAGCTGCCACCGAGATTGTCTTGCAGCCAGCCGTCAAGGGTGTTGCTGACATGATTGTCAAGGAGGAGGAAATACTCTTCCCCATGCTCATGGATGCTCTGTCCGATGCCGAGTGGTACGAGGTCCACAGGCAGTCGCTGGAGTTCGGCTACTGCCTGTACGATCCCCCGACAGACTGGGCCCCAGAGGGGCTCGAGGCTGCTGGCCGGGGAGAAATCCAGCTGCAGGGAGGTCGGATCCAGTTGCCCAGCGGAAGTTTCTCTGTGCACGAACTGCTGGCCATTCTGAATACCCTTCCCGCCGACATCACCTTTGTCGATAGCGAGGACAAGGTCAAGTATTTCTCCCAGAGCAGCGACCGGATCTTTCAGCGGAACAGAGCTATCCTGAACCGCGATGTGCGCCACTGCCACCCACCCGCCAGCGCTCATATCGTCGACAAGATTCTGACAGACTTCAAGAGTGGCAAGCAGAACCGGGCACCCTTCTGGATCAATCTGGGAGGCCGGATGATCCATATCGAGTATTTCGCCCTCCGAGACGACGGTGGCAAGTACTTGGGTACCCTCGAAGTGTCGCAGGACCTGACCGGTTACCGGGCGCTGGAAGGCGAGCAGCGCATTCTGTCCTACGCATAAGGGACTATCGACATGACCGAGCTTATCATCGCACCCAAGACCAAGATCGCCGAGCTGATCAGGGCCTATCCCCAGTTGGAGCAGGTCCTGGTCGGCTATGTGCCAGCCTTTGAGAAGCTGAGAAACCCCGTTCTGCGCAAGACCGTTGCCCGTGTCACGACCCTGCAGCAGGCGGCAGTCATTGGCGACGTGAAGGTAGAAGACTTGATCAACCAACTGAGAAGAGAAGTGGGACAGGACCATTTTGCCGCTGAGATCGCAGCGGCCTATACTACGGAGCAGCCCAGCTGGTTCTCCGAGGCACGCGTAGTGGCAGAACTGGACGCCAGGGGCATGCTGGCGGCGGGGGAGCAGCCTGTCAACCAAGTCATCGCGGAATTGCAGGCCTTGGACCAGGGCGACATCTACCGGCTGCTGGCGCCCTTCCTGCCCGCCCCGCTGGTGGACAAGGCATCGAGCCTTGGCGTTTCTCACTGGGTCAAACAAGACGACGACCCGGAGTTTGTCATCTACTTCTGCAGGGAGTAGCATGGCCTCAGGGGCTCTCCACGCTGGACCAAGAAGCTTTTCCGGTTCTCTTGTGGATGGAGACCTGCCGGGGGTCTGATTGCTCTACGAGGCGGCCGCTCGCCGCATTGCGCCAGATTACACACTTCCGTTGCTTGCACCATTTCCTGTCGTCGAACCGGAGCAATCCCGTCTATCGGGAACTCAGATCCTCGAATCGGACCTGGTCTCGTCGAGGCTCTGATCTAGCGCGAGGCGAAATCTGAAGCGGCCTATACCAGGCTCTTGTCCTGGCATAGGCCGCAGTACGGTCTCCTAATACGGGTAGGTGCCGCGCAGACAACCCCCTAGCACTCGCTAAAGCCGCAGTTCACGCACTTGCGGCAGCCCTCCATGGCGACAAAGCTCGCCTGGCCACAATCGGGACAGAGATCCGCCTTCTGGCTGGGCATGGAGATGGGCAGCGGCAACTGCTCCGGTGGCTGCTCTGCCTCGACGATGGCGATGTGCCGCGCCAGGACCTGGGCAATGGCATCAGGCAATGAGCGCACACGGTTGGGGCCAAAGCCCAGGGGCCGTCGACCGCCGATGCCCGATAGCTGGTCGATGACGCCGGCTAGCCGCTCCTCCGCCGTCAGCGGCGAGGGCATGCGCAGCGTCAGGCTGATGAGCCGCCCAATCGCCTCGGCGACGGCAGCCGTGTCAGAGCCAGCCTTACCGACGTTGGCAAACACCTCAAAGGGTGTGCGGTCGCCATTCTCGTTGATCGTGATATAGGCCGTGCCCAGGGGCGTCGGCGTGCGGTAGGTGTTGCCGTGGAGCATCCCCGGCCTGGGCTTGCGCGGCTTGGCGTCGAGCCCCTTGGCGTTCTTGGTCTGTTGCGTCTCCAGAACAACCTTCTCCCGGGAGCCGGTCACATAGACGGTCAGTCCCTTGCAGCCCAGCCGCCAGGCCAGCAGGTAGGCGCGGGCAATATCGTCTGGCTCCGCATCCTCGGGAAAGTTGACCGTCTTTGATATGCTATTGTCGACAAAAGCCTGGATGGCGGCCTGCATGCGCACGTGTTCCTCAGCGGTAATGTCGTTGGCCACGACAAAGATCTCGCGCACCTCCTCCGGCACCTCGTCGATCACCTGGCAACTGCCGGTAGCAGAGACCTTTGGGACGATCTCGTCACTGGTCTCCAAGCTCAATCCAGCGCGCCTGAGGGCCTGCATGAACAGCGGGCTGGAGTAGGTGAGCTCGACATCACTGTCCCCATCCTTAAAGTGGCGGACGTAGGCCAGAGCAAAGGCCGGCTCGCAGCCATACGCCTCACAGCCCGAGACGGTGGCGATGGTACCGGTGGGTGCCACAGTTGTCTGGGCTGCGTTGCGGATGCCATAGGCGCGGATCCCGTGTACGATATCGTTCCAGTCTAGGGCAGGCCGGCCAAAGTCATGGACATAGGGAGTGACAGGCGTAGGCGGCCGCCACTCCAGGTTCACCGGATCGTAGATAGAGCCCTGGATGGCGGGGAACGCGCCCCGCGCTCGCGCCCTGTCGATGCTCGTGTGCATGGTGTGGAAACGGATGAACTCCATAATCTGGGCTGCGAACTCTTCGGCCTCCGGGCTGCCGTAGCGAATGCCCGCCTGGAACATCAAGTCGCCCAGGCCCATGATCCCCAACCCGACGCGACGCGCCCGGTGCGCCGCTTCCTCGATCTCGGGCACGGCGGGCACGTAGCGGTTGGCATCCACCACATTGTCCAGGAAAGCCATGGCCAGTTCTACCGTCTCCCGTAGCTTGGCCCAGTCCACGCCCCCCTCGGCTGTTGCGTGCCGGGCCAGGTTCACCGAGCCCAGGCAGCAGTTCTCATAGGGCCCCAGCCATTGCTCGCCGCAGGGGTTGGTAGCCTCCAACTCGTACAGGTGCGATACAGGATTGCTGCGATTTGCCGCGTCAAGAAAGAGGACGCCCGGTTCGCCGTTGCGGTGAGCGTGGGTGACAATCTCGTCGAATACCTCCCGGGCGCGGACGCGCTTCCACACACCGCCATCCTGGGGGTTGATCAGGTCGTATTCCTCATCGGCCTCGACGGCGCGCATAAAAGCGTCGGTGATACCCACCGAGATATTAAAGTTGGCGATATCGCCCTCGTGGCTCTTGGAGCGCACGAACTCCAGGATGTCGGGATGGTCCACCCGGAGCACGGCCATGTTGGCGCCGCGCCTGGTGCCGCCCTGGGCGATCTCGCCGAATGCCTTGTCGTAGACGCGAAGAAAACCGACGGGACCGGTGGCAACGCCCTTGCTGGTGCTGACCCTCGCCCCTTTGGGACGCAGCCTCGAAAAGGAGAATCCGTTTCCGCCTCCTGTCTGCTGGATCAGGGCCGCCACCCGGAGGGTGGAGAAAATGCCGGCGGCGTCGCGTCCCATATCGTCCTCAATGGGCAGCACAAAGCAAGCCGCGAGCTGCCCCAGGGGCGTGCCTGCCCCGGTAAAGGTAGGCGAGTTGGGCATGAAACGAAAGGTGGTCAGCAGCTCGTAGAATGCCAGCGCAGTTCTGTACGCCTGATCCGAGGCAGCGCCCTTGTCCTCGATATACTCAGCGTCGGGAGCAGCGACCACACGCGCCACCCGCCAGAACATCTGCGCTGGCGTCTCGACCGGTTCGCCGTCTGGCCCTCGGAGAAGGTAGCGCTTGCGCAACACCGTCAACGCATTGTCGCTCAGCTGGATCTCCCGATCCAGCTCTGGCGGCAGCGCTTCGTCCAATATCCGTGGCATGACGTCGATCTGTTCTAGCATTGTCAATCCTCTAGCTCAGGGCCTGGACTCCTCCGGCCCGGGAATAGTACACGTGGTCGGTCAATACCCTGCCCTCAGGGGAGACCTCTACCCCCTCCATTTCGAGCAGTACGCGCTTCATAGCTGCCCCACCCTGGTAGCCGCCCAACGTCATGTCGGCGCGTATGGCCCGGTGGCAGGGCACAAAGATCGGGAACGGATTCGTCGCCAGCGCGCCCCCCACAGCCCGGGCCGCTCCCGGCATCCCCAGGTACACGGCAATGCGACCGTAGGTGCTGACGAACCCCCGGGAGATGCCATGCTCGGCCCGCAGGACCTCCTGCTGAAATCGCGAACAGTCCTCTAGTGCCAGCATGTCAAGTGGAAGAACGACGTCATCCCCGCGCAAGAAACCTACAATCCGCTCCACCCAGCCACTCATCTCGGGACTGGAGCGAGTTGACGTACCCTCACGCTCCACGCGTAGCATCTCTTCCGTAGGTTTGCCGTCTCTTGGCAGCAGGACACGGGCTACCTTGGGGCCCTCTGGTGTATCACGCCAGAGGAGGATCAACGTCCCGAACCGCGACGGCACCAGGATGTGCGAAACGGGCTTCACCGGGTTCTCCCTGTCGATTCACAGATCAAGGCGCAATTGCGCTCGCAGGCTCTCCTCCAATTGCCGGCGCTCCAACAGCGCCTCAATCTCGTCCGCCAGGTCTTCCACATCGGCAAACCTGCGATAGATGGTGGCAAAGCGTATATAGGCCACTTCGTCCAGCCTGCGCAGGTTCTGCATCACCATCTCACCGATCTCGCGGCTGGTCACTTCGCGGCTTCCGCGATGATATAGCTCGCTCTCGATGCCGCTGACCAGTTCCTCGATTGACTCAGTCTCGATCGGCCGTTTGGCACACGCAATCTGGATGCCGCGCAGGATTTTGTCGCGGTCAAAAGGCTCGCGCCGTCCATCCTGCTTGATGACCATCAAGCGCAGAGGCGCCACACGCTCGTACGTCGTAAATCGCCGCTCGCAATCCTGACATTCGCGGCGCCGCCGGATACCGCCTTCGGCGCTGCGCGTATCGATGACCCGAGAGTCGGTTGAAGCGCAAAACGGACACTTCATGGAGTTTGCTCCGCGTACCTCATAAGCACCGTATCAAACGAAGGTGAAAAGGACTGGGAAAGCCGAGAGCCCCCAAATGCCCCTCACCTAAGCCCTGCAACTACTATATCTCGTGGCTGGCATGGGTAGGACCCACAAGAGGTGGTAGGCTCTGCCTACTATACCACAGACCACATGAGAATGCAAGGCCAGGAGGGGAATCAGGCAAAGATGCGTCGAATTTTAACCTTTAGCGATATGCTTGTTCCAGCAGCGGCAGGCTCTTGCGGTTGGGAAAGGCGCCGCCCCCTTTCTGGATTGGAAAGGGGGCGAGCGGGGATGCGATAGCCCCGTTCGGGGCTGATGTAGGCGCAGTTGGTTGCTTCCGGCGCGCGGCGAACAAGTGCCAGTCTTGTCCACCGCTTGCCAGAGCAAACAGAAGTGTTATGTCGACATGCAGATTCCTATGCCCCGCAGCAAATCCGCGGAGCTATGACTCGGCAGCGAGTAAAGAGCACCGACCCAGTGCAACGTACATCGTCCTTGCCGCCATCCAGCTAGCGCCCCTCGACCGCTCCAGGAGGCCGCAGAATGCTGATGGTGCGCCTGGCTCTCTAGAGATACCGGCTAGTCAGAACCTCTCACGTGCTTGCGCAAGAAGGCCGGGATGTCCAGGTTGTCATTGTCATGCGTTCGCACCGGAAAGTCTGAAACAGGCATGGCCCGCGGTGCGACCCTAGGCGGCGTGCTCTGGGGCTGTGCAGTCTGCTTGGCGACATTCCGCACCAGAGCAGGCTGCTGCTGTTGAGGTGCCCCGTCAAAGCCAGTGGCGATCACCGTGATGTGGATCGAGTCGCTCATCGACTCGTCGATCACAGCGCCAAAGATGATGTTGGCCTCCGGGTGTGCAGTCTTGCGGATCGTCTCGGCCGCCTCGTTCACGTCGAACAGGGTCAGGTCCGGACCACCGGTTACGTTGAACAGGATACCACGGGCACCGTCGATGGTCACATCCAGCAGCGAGCTGGCGATGGCCTGCTCGGCAGCTTGTGCAGCCTTGTCCTCGCCCTCGCCACGGCCAATCGCCATCAGGGCAGCGCCGCCCTCGGCCATGACCGAGCGCACATCGGCAAAGTCCAGGTTGATGAGCCCTGGCACCGTGATCAGCTCTGAGATGCCCTGGATGCCCTGCCGTAGCACATCGTCGGCAACGCGAAAGGCTTCCTGGATGTTGGCACGGCGGTCCACGATCTCCAACAGGCGATCGTTGGGGATGGCAATCAGGGTGTCCACCTGCTCCTTGAGGCGCTCGATGCCATCCTCGGCAACCTGCCGTCGCCGGCTGCCCTCAAAAGTGAACGGCTTGGTCACCACGCCGATGGTCAGCGCCCCGCTCTCCCGGGCAATGCGCGCGATGATCGGCGCGCCGCCCGTTCCGGTGCCGCCGCCCATGCCTGCGGTGATGAACACCATGTCCGAGCCACCGACCACCTCGTAGAGGTCATCGCCGGACTCTTCGGCAGCCTTGCTGCCGATGGCGGGATCGCCACCGGAGCCCAAGCCCTTGGTGAGCTTGTCGCCGATGCGCACCCGATTCTCGGCATGCGATAGCATCAGCGCCTGGGCATCGGTGTTGATAGCGACGAACTCGACGCCCTGCAGCCCCTCTGCGATCATGCGGTTGACAGCATTACTGCCGCCCCCGCCTACGCCCAGAACCTTGATCCGGGCAAAGTTTTCCATCTCTGGCATCATACTTCTCTGCATGTCTTCCTCCCTTTCTTCAAACTCGACAGTCAACTGGTACAAGACACCAGTTGCTTGCTACCCGGGCAAGAACGCCCTGAACCAGTCACGGACCCTCGGCCAAAGTTCGCCTGGCAACCGGGGAATCCGCGAAGTCTCTTGAATTTCTGTAGGCCTGTGACGCATGCCCCACAGGAGCAGGCCCACCGCAGTGGCATAGGCTGGACTCTCCAGCACATCAGTCAACCCGTGCAGATCATGGGGCTTGCCCACCCGCACCGGCAGTTGGAGTATCTGCTGGCCCAGATCCTTGAATCCAGCCAGTTCAGAAGAACCGCCACACATCACCAGGCCCGCCGCCAGCAGTCCATCGTAGCCCGAGCGCTTGACCTCGCGCAGGATGAGCGAGAGTATCTCCTCAGCCCGCGCCTCGATCACCTCTGCCAGACGCATTCTGGAAACTGCCTGGCGGGCGCCATTGCCAAAAGACGAAACCTCGATCACCTCGTCCGTGGCAAGGGAGCCAGGCAACGCATACCCGTACTTGATCTTGAGTTCCTCGGCAGTGTCAGCTGGTGTCTTGAGACCGTACGCCACGTCCCGTGTCAGATGCTCGCCGCCCGTGCCCAGTACAATCGTATGCCAGATCGCGCCCTCGATAAAGATGGCGATATCAGTGGTGCCCCCGCCAATGTCGGCCAGCACAACGCCAACCTCACGCTCGTTGTCCCGCAGGATCGCCTCGCCAGAGGCCAGCGACTGCAAAATCAGGTCATCGATCTCCACACCAGCAGCGCGCACGCACTTGACCAGGTTGCTGACCGAAGTAGAGGCGCCGGTTACGATATGCACCTCCACCTCCAGTCGGATGCCCTGCATGCCGATGGGGTCCTGCACGCCCTCTTGGTCGTCGACGATGTACCCACGCGGAATGGCGTGGATGATCTCCCGGTTGTGGGGGATGGCAATGGCCCGTGCCGCATCAAGCGCTCGGTCAATATCGAACTGGGTGATCCCCCGCTCGGTCCGCGAGATACCCACCACGCCCCGGCTGTTGAGGGCGGTGATATGCCCGCCCCCTACACCCACGTAGGCGCTGGTGATCTGGTAGCCCGAGATCCGCTCTGCCTTCCGTACCGAAGCAGCGATGGCCTCCGTGGCGTCGTTGACGTTGATCACGGCCCCCTTGTGCAAGCCGCGCGAAGGAGCCACGCCCACGCCGATGATGCGCAGCTGGCCGTCCTCGTACAGCTCACCCACCAGAGTGCAGATCTTGGTGGTTCCGACGTCGATTCCGACAATGGTTCTCGGTTCCGTCATCTCATGCCCCTTGGGCCCTTCCGGGACAAGCCAGGCGTTCCAGCAGCCAGCGCCGCACAACCGCCAGTTTCGTCAAGCCAGTCCTTCAGAAGTCGTATCATCTCGCAACACACAACTCGCCAGCCCTCACGCTGCTGCTCCAGGAGTAGCGTACCACAACCTAGTCACCCTCCGCGAGGACGTCACCCTCAGGTTTCCCATACACCGGATGCTCCGGCCAGCGCACATCGACGTAGCTCGGGCTGATCCTGTTCTCTACCAGGTACTGCGTCAGTGCCTGCACCACCTGGATCTTACGGGCCAGAGCCTCACCGGTACCCACGTACACCGGCCACTCGTCGTTACCCATTCGATGGTCGAAGCTCAACCCCCGATCCGGCTGGTACTTGTAGACCTGCTCCCCCGGCAACTCCGCGGACAGCTGCAGCACCCATTTTACAATCCCCTTTGGCTCGATGCGGTCGCCTACCTGCAGCTGCCGTTGGCCAAAGTCCACGACAAAGACCATCTCTGGCGAATTCACATCCCCGTGATAGGGCAGGACCAACCCCGTCTCGTCGAGCCAGAGGTCCTGCTCCTGGCTGGTGGCGCGCCACATCACAACTGGCTCGCGTTCCTCCACCTCGATCGTAACCGCCGCGGGCAGATCACAGCGAACGCTCGCCGCCTTGATCCCATCCATCGCCACGACGCGGGCAGCGACATCGGCCGGATCGATCCAGAAGACATTCTGCTCATTCACGCCCGCCGCGGCAAATATCTCGTCAGCCTTCAGGAAATGCGCTCCCACGATCCGCGTGTCGTCCCGATAGATAAAAAAGCTGAAATCGTACGACACGTAGGCCATCACGGAAATCAGAGCCGCCAGCACGACCAGGGCCAGCAGGCGCCAGCCGGCGGACCGCCAGTTGATGCGCTGCAAGATCCCGATCGAGGCAGCTGATGAGGCTTGCCTGGCCCGCTTCTTGCGCTCGGCACGGGTGCGCGCGGTACGAGTGCGTGTCGCCTGGCTCCGCTTGGCCTTCTTGCGCTTTTCTGCAGTGCCTTCAATGGTGCGCTTGGCCTGCCTGGAGTCCCGGCGCACAGCCTGCGGAACGGTAATGGCCGACTCGAAGGTACGCGACCGTCTCCTGCGCAGCCGGCGTGGCTTGCGTCGCTTTTGCGTCTCTTGCGAATCCTTGCCGATGACGATAGGCACGCGCCTACTCCCCTTCCGCGATCTGATAGGTCGTCGCCGATCGGCTCTTATCCCCGTGGCGCTCCAGCGCCAGTTGGATAAGCCGGTCGATGAGCTCGGGATAGGAGAGGCCACTGGCCTCCCACAACTTGGGATACATGCTGATCGGCGTAAAACCGGGCAGCGTGTTGACCTCGTTCAGATACAGCTCGCCGTCCTTCCGGTCAAGCAAAAAGTCGACCCTGGCCATGCCGGCGCAGTCAATGGCGCGGTACGCCCTGATGGCCAATTGGGCGAGTAGCCCGGCAGTCTCCTCCGGAACCGGGGCTGGGATCAGCAGCTCTGACTCGCCGTCCAGATACTTGGCGGCATAGTCGTAGAACTCATTACAGGGCACGATCTCGCCCGGCACGCTGGCAACCGGCTCGTCGTTGCCGAGAACACTGACCTCGATCTCGCGGGCATCGATCGCCTCTTCGACCAACAGCTTGCGGTCGTATCGCGCCGCCTGCTCCAGGGCAGCGCGCAACTCGGTGCGGTCGTGGGCCTTGGTGATGCCCACACTCGAGCCGAGGTTTGCTGGTTTCACGAAGCAATCATAGCCGATCTCTGCCTCGACGCGGGCCAGCACCTCCTCAGGCTCCCGCTCCCACACCTTACGCAGGACAACAACGTGTGAGACGATGGGGACCTCGTGTGCCACCATGACGTCCTTGAAGAGCACCTTGTCCATGCCAACCGCAGACGCGGCCACCCCAGCCCCGACGTAGGGTATGCCTGCCAGCTCTAGCAATCCCTGTACAGTGCCATCCTCGCCGTAGGGTCCATGCAGGATCGGAAAGACAACGTCCAGTTGGCTGACATGCACCACAGTCAGGGCGCGCTCTTTTTCCACATTCTCGAGGCGCATCAGGCCCCGATCCGACGGCTCAGCCAGCAGGAGGGCTGGATTGCTCTCGGCCATAGCCCCGGAGATCAGTGCCTTGTAGGGGTCACCTGAGGCCAGCCACTGCCCCTCCTTAGTGATGCCAATAGGCACCACCTCATATCGAGTCCGATCAATGGCGTTCATCACACCCTGGGCCGACAGCAGCGAGACCTCGTGCTCGCCCGACCGTCCGCCAAAGATGACCCCGACTTTCAGCGTTCTAGACATATCCCATACTACCACAACCGCTAGTATCTGGCAAGTCCTGCACCACAAGGACTAGTACCTCACTACCCCCAAGGTAGCACCACAACTCGGGCAGGCCACTCATCACTGACTACCCACTACGGGCTGCCAATCGCCGATCAACTGGATCTCCAGCTCCAGCCTGATGCCAGAGCGCGCCTCCACCTCCCGCCGCGCCAGCGCGATGAGAGCGTGGACGTCAGCGGCGGTGGCCCCACCGTGATTCACCACAAAGTTGGCATGCACCGTCGAGATCTCTGCATCGCCCCTGGTCGTTCCCTTCAAACCAGCAGCTTCGATGAGACGCCCCGAAAAGTCACCGTGGGGATTCTTGAACACTGAGCCGCAGGTGGCTCCCGGTGGCTGGCTCGCCTTGCGACGAGCTACCATGTCGGCCACCTGCGCCTCCAGTGCCCCACGATCGCCTCGCTGGAGACCAAAGTGAGCCTCCAGCACTACGTACGGCGGCAAGCCCGGCAAGGCCTGCCGCTTCACCAAGCTCGAACGGTAGGTGTACTCGAATAGTTCCACAGGCCATTCGACTACCGTTTCGCCCCGTTCCAGTACGCTCGCCGAAACGAGCGTCGATGCCACGTCGCCGCCCCACGCACCTGCGTTGCCGACGACTGCGCCCCCAACTGTCCCTGGGATGGTGGCCGCCCATGCCAATCCGGCCAGCCCCCGGCGTATGCTCTGCCGGGCTACCGTTGATAGCGAAGCGCCGCTTTCGGCGCGGACGCCGGGCGTTCCATCATCTGTATCACTATCCAGGCCCACGAATCTGATCGCCCGGGCGCGATTCAGCACGACCAGTCCGCGCACCCCGGCGTCACTGACTAATACGTTTGCCCCCGAGCCGAGCACGAGAAGAGGAACCCGATGCTCCCAGGCAAGTGCGACGGCCCGTTGCAGAGCCCCCGACGTTTCGGCAACGGCCAGTAGGTCAGCTGGCCCGCCGATGCGCAGCGACGTGTGGCGAGCCAGCGGCTCGTCCCTGCGGACCGCATCGGATCCCAGGGCATCCACCAGCGCCCCTGCCAAGCGTTCAAGTTCGTCGTTGCGCTCGTCAGTCGCCACGTTTCTCCTGGTGCTCCCTTATCAGAGGCTGCAGGGCATCAAGCCTCGCCGCCATCCTGTCGTGAGCCTGCTTCCTCCGGCGTATATTGCGCAGCCGGTCCCTCAGGGTCAGACCATCGGCCTGCCTGCCGGACCCGGTGTCGCGTCCAGTCTTGGTGCCGGTCACAGTCTAACCTCCCACTTGCCGTCGTGCTGGGCCGCCAGCATGCCGTGCGTGCCCCCGCTGCGACCGTTGCCCGGCGCGCTCCGGCTTCCCGGCTGCAGACCACCCGCTGGCTGCGCCCCTTCCCCATTCCTC